>JBDNFH010000029.1:0-3869 GCA_041689915.1 Candidatus Nanopelagicales bacterium
AAAATTACCGAAGCTGATGGCCAAGCGATACTTTCCCGAATTGAATTGACGACCAGGCTTGAGGAACTTGCCTCTTGTGAACTCGTGATCGAGGCGATCACCGAAGATCTGAAAACTAAATCTGAGCTCTTCGTGACCCTCGACTCAATTCTTGGTCCAAATGCGATCATGGCAACAAATACTTCGGCCCTGTCGGTGACGCAGATCTCGGTCGTAACGGGTCGCCCAAGTCGCGTGATCGGAATGCATTTCTTCAATCCGGCAATGGTTCAAAAATTTGTTGAAATTATTTCGACCGTGACCACGGATCAAGAAGTGATTGAAACGTGTTTGGAATTCGCTCGAAGATTGGGCAAGGAACCTGTTTTGGTGAGTGACCGTGCTGGGTTCATTGCAAACTCATTGCTATTTGGGTACTTGAATCAAGCCGTAGCAATGTATGAACAAAAATATGCTTCCCGCGAAGATATTGATAGTGCGATGCGTTTTGGTTGCGGCCTACCCATGGGACCACTAGCCCTTCTTGATTTAATCGGTTTAGACACATCACTTCAAATCCTTGACACCATGTATCGTGAGAGTAGAGATCGCCTCCATGCGCCGAGTGCATTACTCAAACAACTTGTTGCAGCGGGGAGGCTCGGTCGCAAATCAGGCCAAGGGTTCTATTCATACGCGGGTACGAACGTCCCTACCGTCGTTGAAGATTCACTTACGCCGACTACCACCGATTCGAATTCCAAATCCGGGATTGGCAGGGTTGCGGTAATCGGTTCCGGCACCATGGCAACCGGTATCGTGTCAGTTCTCGCCGCTGGAGGCGTGAGTGTGATTGCACTTACCAGGAGTGAACAGCGATCAACTCAACTGCGGAATTCTTTGGACAAGTCGTGGTCAAAACTTGTAGAGAAGGGACGGATTTCCTCAGAGCAAAAAAGTGAATATCTGGAGCGCGTTCAGACCTGTGAGAAACCGCAGGACTTAGTCGGTCAGGTTGATTTAGTAATAGAAGCGATCGCTGAAGAACTTGAGCCTAAGCGTGAGATTTTCACTCAACTTGATCAATTACTCTCAGCAGACGTAATTTTTGCAACTACTACTTCAAGTTTGTCAGTAATTGAAATCGCAGCCAGTACTAAGAGGATGGATCGATTCCTTGGAATCCACTTCTTCAATCCGGCACCGGTCATGTCTCTCGTCGAGATCGTCAGCACGGTTGCTACCGAGCCTGGTGTAGTTGCTCGCTGTACCGACTTGATGCGTGAACTTGAAAAGAAGCCGGTGCAGTGCACTGATAGAGCAGGTTTTATTGTGAACGCACTGCTCTTCCCGTATCTCAATAATGCGATTGCAATGGCGTCCAGCAATTACGCGTCAATTGAAGACATTGACATCGCCATGAAACTTGGCTGCGGCTACCCAATGGGTCCATTTGAGTTACTCGACGTTGTCGGCCTTGACGTATCGTTGGCAATTGTTAATACGCTGTACCGTGAGTTTCGTGAGCCAGGTTTTGCTCCGCAGGCGCAATTGGAGCACCTAGTTACCGCAGGATTTGTCGGGCGTAAAGTTGGCCGGGGTTTCCGCAAATACTAGATAGCAAAAGTACCGACAATTGAGAGGGTGGGCCGCGTGGGTCGCAAAAACCGGAGAGCGGACAGCGAGTCCAAGCCCCTTTCCGGCAACTCCATGGCCACCGAGAGTCACCCCGATGGCGAATGGCATGTGCGGAAATTAACCGGTTCGTCAGCCAATAAGACATATCGGTGTCCCGGTTGTGATCAGGAAATCCGTCCAGCAACGCCGCATGTTGTTGCCTGGCCCGCAGATATCGCCGAAGGCGCTGACGATAGACGTCACTGGCACACACCGTGTTGGAGCAATCGCGGCACTCTTGGGCCTCGAGGTAGAATGTGACAACCATTTCACCAAATTCGGTGCTACCTGCCACACGGGAAGTCATCAATTTGCATACCTCGGATTCACTTGTTCTCATTGGAGAGTTGGCGAGTCCCGAACACCCCGATGCAACGGTGATTTGCGTTCACCCGTTACCAACCCATGGTGGCATGATGGATAGCCATATTTTGCGCAAAATGTCGTGGCGCCTTCCAGCATTGGCAAATATTGCCGTGCTGCGATTCAATACCCGAGGCACTCAAAGTGCAATTGGCACAAGTGATGGAAACTTTGATGAATCAAACGGTGAAGGTCTCGATCTCGCCGCCGCAATTGAATGTGCTCGTGATCGCAATCTGCCCAATATTTGGATTTTGGGTTGGTCCTTTGGAACTGATGTGATTTTGCGCAATCTTGACCCCGACGGAATTAGCGGAGTGATTTTGCTCTCGCCACCATTGCGGTTCACCACGGCGAAGGAGTTACTTCGCTGGAATGGAACTGGAGTCCCGGTTCATGCGTTCATCCCTGAACTGGATGACTACCTCGTGCCAGAGGCGGCCGCCCAAAGGTTTTCCGAAGCGAGTGACGTTGTAATTGAGCCAGTTGCCGGGGCCAAACACTTGTGGGTGGGGGAGAAGTTTGTCTACTTGGTTCTCAACCGAATAACTGAATTAGTTTCACCGAAGTTCGCGCCATTGCCACATGAGTGGAGCGGGCCAAGTGAACGCTGGAACGACCTGAATTAAGGCTACTTTGCCGTGAAGAGATTGATCTTTGCCAGCACTTTGGTGCGAAGCTGCGGATTGGTCACTCCAAGGCCAGGTTGTGGCGCCAGAGCCAGTACGCCGACTTTGCCTTGGTGGCGGTTCCGGTGTACCTCAAATGCGGCATCTCCCGCTTGGTCGAGTGGGAAAACCTTTGACATGGTTGGGTGAATGACACCTTTTGCAACGAGTCGATTGGCTTCAAAGGCCTCGCGGTAGTTCGCAAAGTGGGTCCCGACAATTTTTTTCAGGTTCATCCATAAATATCTGTTGTCGTATTCATGCATGAACCCTGAAGTTGACGCGCACGTCACGATCGTGCCCCCTCGACGTGCTACGTAGACGCTCGCACCAAATGTTTCCCGGCCTGGATGCTCAAAAACAATATCGGGATCCTCACCACCGGTGAGCTCACGAATCTTTTTGCCGAGTCGCTGCCATTCTTTTGGATCTTGGGTGTGCGGGTCTTTCCAGAATTTGTAGCCCTCGGCGCTTCGATCAATAATTAACTCGGCGCCCATTGAGCGAACAATCTCGGCCTTTTCGGGACTGGAAACAACACACACGGGAATTGCGCCACCATTGAGTGCGTACTGGGTCGCGTAGGCGCCCAGCCCACCAGATGCCCCCCAAATCAGAACGACGTCACCCTGTTTCAGGTCGGCACCATTCTTTGAAACGAGTTGGCGGTAGGCGGTTGAATTGACGAGGCCGGGGACGGCTGCTTCCTCCCACGTGAGGTGCTCGGGTTTTGGCATCAATTGATTCGCTTTGACAATTGCGAGCTCTGCCAGACCACCAAAGTTTGTTTCAAAGCCCCAGATCCGCTGTTCTGGATCCATCATGGTGTCGTTGTGCCCGGCGGGGGACTCGAGTTCAACACTGAGGCAGTGGGCAACAATACGATCACCCGGCGCATAAGCATTAACACCCGCTCCAACGCGTAAGACAACTCCTGCTGCGTCGGAACCAATCACGTGGTGAGCAAGATTGTGCCGAACACCATCTGGGTGCGACTTTGCATACTTCTCCAGGAAGCCAAAGGTTGAGACGGGTTCAAAGATGCTGGTCCACACGGTGTTGTAATTAATACTTGACGCCATCACCGCAATGAGCGCTTCGCCCGGAGCTAACTCCGGTAGGGGAACCTCGCCGATTTTGATGCTCAGACGCGGATCTTTATCGTAGGTAGCCATTCCCGCA
>JBDNFH010000030.1:0-6445 GCA_041689915.1 Candidatus Nanopelagicales bacterium
AACGAACCCAGTCCAAATAATCCAGACAAGCCTCATCGTTAGGGAACCAGGAGCGCATCGTCGCTACAGTTCCCGGGTAATGAACACCCGAAGTAGGCACTAAAACACTATACGCCCGGGGCACTCAAATGGATAGCCCTTAAATGTAATCATGATGATTGACTGACATATTGTCAGGGCCTGTGGATGTCTGTCTTTAGGCTGCTTGGCCGCCGGGTCGTTCGACGAGTTTCCCTTTTTCGAATGTGGCTCCGGCCCTGACGAGTGCAACGAGGTGGGAAGCGGTCACGGTTCGCCAGCGGCATTCCACTGAGTCGATCAGTGTTAATGCCATCGTGATCCCTGCTGCCCGTGAGCCGGGGCCTATGGTGACTCGGGTGCGGAGCCCCACGGTCGCGAATGTCGATTCGATCGGGTTCGTGGTGCCCAGGTGCACCCAATGGCATGGATGCCGTTAACCCACACATACACGTAGTCGGTGTCGGCCAGGGAGCGTTTGTTGAACGCGGCAGCCTCCTCTTGCCATCCGGTGGTCAACCGGTTGATCGTGGCCGCCGACAATCCTGGAGCAGTGCCCAGGAACTGCTCCAACGCTGAAGTGAAATCATTCGTCGACAAGTCGTGCACATACAACAACGGGAGCACCTCGGCCAGCTGCGGGGACTTCCGCGCCCAGGCGGGTAGGATCGGCCGAGCCGAACCGGCGCCGTTCCCCATTGGCCTCGACACGCTTGTCGTTGACCCGCGGTTGCCGTGCCAGCCGCGGTCACGACTTCACGCTCATGGTGGTAGCGGTTACGCACCACGAGTCGCCGGCCGTTCTCGTCGACCACGTCCGTGAACTGATCCACATGAGCCGCGACCTCAGCGGCTAACGCTGCGGTGAGCATCTGCCTTGCACCATCACGGACGATCTCATCAAGCAACGAGACACCAGAACCGTTCGGCTCGTCGCCGTTAGACACCTCATTGTTTTGGACTACCTTGAGCATGGGCGCGCCACACTCACGCCAACTCGCCGAGAACCATCCATCCACAGGTTCCGATCATGGCTCTGATTGACTTTTGCTATGTGACAAATTTGTGATCTTAAATAGTCAAAAAAGGGTGAGGGTTTTGGCAGCATCCCGGTAGAGTTGGACTATACAAATTTGGCAACTCGTGCCTGCCCCGAAAGGATCGAACATGACGTCACACCGTCCAGAAGCAATTGCAGCGATCGCGCAAGGAATGCGCTCGTCAGTCTCGCGACGCCGACTACTACAGGTCGCAGGTATTGGTGGCGCCGCCATGGTGGCTACTGCTTGCGGTACCAGTTCGGGGGATTCCACGGAGGCTTCCGCTGCCGAAGATTTGTCAGATACTGAAATGGTCGCGAATTGGTCGAACTGGCCGCTCTACATTGATACGGATGATGAGTCCGGGGCGTACCCTTCCCTTGAAACTTTCAAGGCTAATTCAGGAGTTGATGTCACCTACACCGAAGACATCAATGATAACAATGAATTCTTTGCAAAGGTACGAACCCAACTTGAGCAGGGTCAAGACATTGGTCGCGACCTCGTCGTCCTGACCGACTGGATGGCGGCTCTGTGGATTCAAAGTGGATACGCCCAAAAGTTGGACTTGGCCAATATCCCTAATTCGGTCAATTTGATTCCGCGTCTGGCCGCCGTGCAATTCGATCCAGACCGCAGTTACTCACTGCCATGGCAGTCAGGTTTTGCTGGGTTGGGCTTTAACAAGTCAGCGCTGAAGTCCGCTACGGGTAAAGACACCATGACATCCCTTGACGAACTCTTTGACCCTGCACTCAAAGGACGCATCACGGTTCTCTCGGAGATGCGCGACACCATGGGTTGCATCTTGGCGTGGAAGGGCTACGACCCTTCAAGTTTCACCGACACAGAATTTGAGGAAGCAATAGCTGCATTGACCGAGCAGGTGGATAACGGGCAGATTCGCCAAGTCACCGGTAACGACTACATCGCCGCGATGGAAACCGGGGACGTCATCGCGGTTATTGGTTGGTCCGGCGATATTTTCGCTTTAGGTGAAGATTTCGACTTTAAATTGCCAGAAAGTGGCGGCACGTTGTGGACCGATAACATGATTATTCCTTCCCTGGCGGCGCATAAGAAGAATGCCGAAAAGATAATGAACAACTACTACGATCCAGAAGTTGCAGCGCAGGTCGCTGCTTGGGTGAATTACATTTGCCCAGTTGAAGGTGCGCAGGCAGCAATGGAGAAGATCGATCCTGAATTGGCATCGAGTGAGTTTATTTTCCCATCGAACGCAATGCTCGATTCGACCTACGTGTTCCAAGAACTCACACCCGAACAAAATGAAGCATATGAGCGCCTATTCCAAAAAGCGATCGGAAACTAGGTTTTCCAGAGGGGGTCGAATTTATTCGATCCCCTCATAATTTACGTCATGAAGCAATGAGAAGGAGTGGGTAGTGGTTCAAGATCGGGAACGCAATGTCGAGGACCTACACCTCGCAAACTTGACCAAGATGTTCGGTGACGTTGCTGCGGTTGACGACCTCACACTGACCATTCCGGCGGGTTCGTTCTTCGCGCTTTTGGGCGCTTCAGGGTGCGGCAAAACCACTACTCTGCGCATGGTGGCCGGGCTTGAAGACCCGACCTCCGGGCGTATTTCAATTGGCGAAAAGGACATCACTTCGCTGCGTGCTTTCCAGCGACAGGTCAACACGGTTTTCCAGTCCTATGCTCTCTTTCCGCATCTCGATATTTTTGAAAACGTCGCATTTGGTTTGCGGCGTCGCGGTGTCAAGAAGGTTGAGCCTGCGGTTAACGCCATGTTGGAACTTGTTGAACTAGCCCCGATGGCACGGCGCAAGCCCAATCAGCTCTCAGGTGGGCAGCAACAACGCGTTGCCGTTGCCCGTGCCTTGATTAATGAACCTGATGTGCTTCTCCTTGACGAACCACTGGGAGCACTTGATCTCAAGCTTCGCCGTCAAATGCAAATTGAGCTGAAGCGGATTCAAACTGAGGTGGGAACCACGTTTGTTCACGTAACCCATGATCAAGAAGAAGCCATGACCATGGCCGACACGATCGCGGTAATGAATGCTGGGCGCATTGAGCAGTTGGGTGACCCGGCATCGATTTACGAACTACCACGAACTGTTTTTGTGGCGAATTTCTTGGGCCAGTCCAATTTATTTGCGGGCACACGGGTGTCCACGGATGCGAGCATGATTGAAGTCTTGGCCAACGGAATCAAGTTCTTAGTACCGACCGAACGCAACTGCGCAACAGGCGACGAAGTCATTGTCGGCATTCGCCCAGAAAAGATGACCGTCTTGGATCTGCCAGACCGTGAAAAAATACCCAGCGGGAATAACACGTTGGAAGGTACCGTCGTAGATGTGTCCTACGCGGGTGTCTCCACGCAGTACTTGATCACCTTGTCATGGGGACAAAACATCACGGTGTTTGAGCAAAATGTGATTGTGGGGGATCGTTCAAGTGTGGGTGAGCAAGTCCTTGTTCACTGGTCACCGGAGCACACATTTGGGCTTGCAGGTGGTGAAACGCTTCTTGCAACAACCGCACAAGCGATTGCCGCGGGAGTCTGAGCGTGGTTGCTGTAGTTCCTGCAACAGCCGCTAAAGGCACTGTCGTTACGCAAAGGAAGTCGCGCACCGGATATTTCCTGTTACTTCCCGGTATGACCTGGTTGGCAATCTTTTTCGCAATTCCATTTGTCACGCTCTTCATGACAAGTTTGCAAGCACCAGTTGCCGGAAAATCGGGGCAGTACACGCCAGCCTTTCAACTCAGCAATTACCCCGATGCGTTGGCCGAGTATTGGCCCCAGTTTATGCGCTCATTCATTTACGCTGGAATAGCAACTGCGCTTGCACTGCTTATTGCTTATCCACTTGCCTATTTCATTGCATTTAAAGCTGGGCGTTGGCGGGCACTGATGCTGGTGCTTGTCATTGCACCTTCATTCGCCTCTTTCTTGCTGCGAACCTATGCATGGAAAACAATCCTCGCTGACGAAGGGTTCATTACTACTTTCTTCAACTACTTACACCTGTTACCTGACGACCGAATCCTAAATACCGGAATTGCTGTCATCGCTGGTCTGACGTATAACTTCCTGCCATTTATGATCCTCCCGCTTTATGCGGCACTTGAGAAGATCGATCCACGGTTGCTGGAAGCATCCAATGACCTTTACGCATCAGCATTCGCAACCTTTCGCAAAATCACGTGGCCGCTGTCATTACCAGGTGTGGTGGCAGGAACATTGCTCACATTTATACCGGCAACGGGTGACTACATTAACTCGGAATTGTTGGGCTCCACCCAAGACCGCATGATCGGTAACGTGATCCAAACCAACTTCATTGAATTCCGAGACTATCCAACAGCCAGCGCACTCTCGTTTGTCTTGATGGCGGCGATCTTGGTGTTGGTATTCACCTATATCCGCAGAGCGGGAACGGAGGATTTGGTCTAATGCGCTGGATTCGCCGTCACTTACTTGGTTTTGCAGCAGTCTTAGTATTGGTATACCTGTTTATTCCCATCGCGGTCGTCGCAGTCTTAAGTTTCAATAAGCCACAGGGCAAGTACAATACGAGTTGGACGCAGTTTTCCTTAGATGGCTGGACAAATATTTGTGGGGTACCGGGTGTCTGTGATTCGTTCATGATCAGTATCCGAATCGGAATCATTTCCACATTGGCTGCAACGGTGCTGGGAACCATGATCGCGTTCGCGCTCGTTCGCTACCGATTCCGCGGTCGTTCATCGACTAATTTGTTGATTTTTCTACCCATGACGACTCCGGAAGTCGTTATGGGTGCGAGCCTGTTGGCCTTGTTCCTGAATTTGCGTTTCCCATTAGGGGAAATTACCATCATTATTGCCCACATCATGTTCACCATTTCATTTGTTGTTGTGACGGTGAAGGCCCGTCTGCAGGGAATGGATCCCAGGCTCGAAGAAGCCGCGCGTGACCTTTATGCCGGACCGAGAGCAGCATTTCGCTATGTAACCCTTCCCCTCGTTGCACCAGGAATTGCGGGTGCGGCACTACTGGGCTTCTCACTTTCATTCGACGATTTCATTATCAGTTTCTTCAACGCCGGGACCGTCGTGACTTTCCCGATCTACATTTGGGGCGCAGCGCAGCGCGGAATTCCCGTACAGGTTAACGCGCTAGCGACTCTGGTGTTTGTCGTAGCCCTGCTCATCGTTCTCACTAGCCAGTTTGTGGGTAGCAGGAGGCGTAAGGCGCTTGAGAACGAGATCTCACAGAACCCGACAAATATTGACGCGCTTCTTCCTAAGAGTTAATCTTAAATGTAGTTACCGCCCGAGTTGTAAGTGAAGGGATTGGTGGGAAAGTCAGGCGCTCGGTCTGGCTCATCGAAAACCGCCCGAGATACCCCCGGCTTTAGCCGTGGGGAGGTAAGGGCGTCGGGTGGCAGTTGCGCCTCGCGTGCGTCGTGTCCTTGAAATGTCAGACCTGTCGAATATGGTGGTGTTGTGTCTACAACATCTACGACGCTTCGCTACAACTACCGGTTGCGTCCCGGCGCGCAAGCTGAGGGTGTGCTGGTGGGCGAGTGGCATCGGTCGCGTTGGTTGTGGAACCAAATGGTTTCTTGCCGTAACGAACGTAGACCATTTTTTAAGGGTTCCGATTTGACTGTTGCCCGCAAGAAACTGGGCTGGTTGCGGGAAGGTTCGCAGAACGCCCAGGAACAAACCATGCGCACGTTCGCTGGGGCGGGCCGACGTAACTTTAAAAAGAAGCGGGACCTTCCGTCCTTGCAATACACCCGTAACGGGTTCAGCATCAAAAACGGTCGTCTGCGCCTGGCTGGCGGTGTCAGCATCCCGGTGGTGTGGTCGCGTGAACTACCCAGCGAACCGTCCAGTGTTCGAGTGGTCCGGGACAGTCTCGGTCATTGGTATGCGAGTTTCGTTGTCCGAGTCGATGACGCGGCACTGCCTGAGGTTGATGCCAGCGTCGGGATCGACTGGGGTGTGTCCACTATCGCGACCGCGTCCCAGCCCGAGTTCGACTTCCAAGCTCCCGAGTATGCGAAAGCCGCCGCGGTCAAGCTCGCTAAATATCAACGCCGCATGGCCAGACGTAAACCCACACCCGGCCAGAGCGGATCGCGAGGTTACATGTCCGCGAAGAAACAAACCGCCACAGTCCACAAGAAGGTCGCCCGCCAACGCCAACACACGACGCGGCAGTGGGCTCGCAAGGTCGTCGCCGCTCATCAGGTGATCGCCGTGGAGAACTTCCGTACTAAATTCCTGTTCCAAACCACGATGGCGCGCAAAGCAGCCGACAACGCAGTCGGGCAAGCAAAACGCGAACTGATTTCTTACGCCCAGCGGGCGGGCCGAACGGTGGTGATTGTGCCGCCCGC
>JBDNFH010000031.1:0-4506 GCA_041689915.1 Candidatus Nanopelagicales bacterium
GGGTACTACCAGTGTGCCAACACGCCCAGCCTCTTTCGCCACACCACCAAGAGCATCGCATTCACACTGGTGGTGGATGATTTCGGCATCAAATATGTCAACGAGGAGGACTTGGAAAGCTTCCACGCGACTCTGCGAGAGTTATACGAGATCACTGAGGACCGTGGCCTGACACAAAAGATTGTGGGCATCACCATCACCCACGATCGGGAGGCGAATACCATCACCCTGTCCATGCCAGGCTACGTGCGCAAGGCCCTGGAGCGATTCAATATCAATCCTGACACTGCCAAGGGAGCCAACTCGCCAGCCATCTACGAGCCGCCTGACTACGGAGCGAAGATCCAGTATGACGAAATTGAAGACGACCGACCCATATCAGCAGAGGCAAAGACTCGCATCCAGCAGATTGTTGGCGTGTTTCTCTTCTACGCTCGTGCCGTCGATCCCACCATGCTGTGCGCTGTGAACAAACTGGCATCCAAACAAGCGGCCCCCACGGTCGACACTGTCACACAGGCCGACCGCATCCTGCAGTACGCCCATCGCTACCCGAACGCTGCTGTCACCATCAGAGCCAGCGACATGCAACTCCGCTGCCACAGCGATGCATCGTACCTCAGTGAGGCCAAGTCGCGCTCGCGAGCTGGCGGCATCCTTTTCCTTGGAGCCATCGACCCAGTGCACGGTGTCAACGGCGCAATCGACTACCTCAGCTGCATCATCAGCACTGTAGCCGCATCTGCCACTGAAGCTGAGTATGCCTCTCTTTTCTTGGTTGGACGTGAAGCGACTGGTGCCAGTCACACATTGATCGACCTTGGACACCCGCAAACAGCCACGCTGATCATCTGTGACAACAAGTGTGCAGTCGGAATTGCCAATAGAGCCGTCAAGCAGAAAGCCTCCAAGTCCATCAACATGCGCTACCACTGGATCCGCGACAAGGTCGACCTGGACGAGTTCATCATCGAGTGGGAGCCAGGCTCAACCAACCTGGCTGACTACTTCACCAAAAATCACCCTGTGCATCACCATCAGAGCATGCGCAACGTCTACGTCCACGACAAACCCGCCGAAAAGATTGCGCATATATGTGTCTTGGCGCAGATCACGCATGAGCACACGGATATCAACAATTATTACTCTATCTTATCCAATACCTGAACCTGTATATAATTTAGAAACGACTGTGAGGGTGTGTTGATGTCCTGCCTACGTCTTAGTACCAACTTTAGGCCTGACCACGTTAGTACCAATTTTGGCATAGACATCGACCGGCGCAGGGGCCGTTACTTACAGTCATTCATATTCATATATCACCAGCAGATGTCACTATCATACAGCTGTGCATTTGCGTATTGTTCTTTGTTCTATTGGCGCAAACTGACAGCCAATCAACTATATTCCAATTCATTCACTCACCATTAATTTAGCTTTGTAACAAGTAAGATAACAACTAACATTCATCATCAAGAATACAGTTAACTCTACGACGTTTGCACTTCTCCAACAAGCTACCTGCCGAGTACTCAACATACAAAGCTAACTCTCAACAACAAACAAGCAACAATGGCCGACAGCAAACATCTCAACAACCAGCTGGACCTCATGGCCGTATCTCTCCACGACCCCCGCCAGATCTGGAAGCGCATCGTCAAACGAGCCACGCTCCTAGGCCAAGCGCACCTCCTTGTGACGGAACTGGAGTTCGCCCTCGTCTTTCTCCCCCAGGCCATCCCCCTTCTCCTCGATCCACGAGTGAACGCTCCGGCCGTGGAAGCCCACTTCGACAGCGAGCTCAAAGCCTACAAAGCGCAAGTGGAGGCAATCCGCTCCATCAAGATGCAGATACTCGAGTATCTCGAGCTGTACCGCATGGACACTTACCTGGACATCATCCAGGATGCAGGCGGCGAGGAAGCCATCGGACCACTCACCATTCCGCAAATCACTACCGCGCTTCGTGCCGAGATTGCGGGAACCAACGTCCAGCAGCGCCTGAAGGTCAAAGCCGAGCTTGAAGCGGCTCAAATTGACACCACGCAAGACAGACCTGCCCGGCACTTCCGCAACACGATCCGCGAGATGGTGAACCTCCTGCGCGAAATGGGATATGTGTATGCACCATCCGACCTCCTGGCCATCGCGCAGAAGGCATGGCTTGTGCTGTTGTCCTACAACAATATTGCGCAAATGGCATACAACGCTGCACACACTAACGTGCACATCACCTCTGCCATTCTCTTGGACGCCATGGCCACGGCCGAGACTACCGCCATCAATCAAGGCTCGCGCATGGTCACCCAGACCGCCGGCGCCGTGTACGGAGCAAACAAGGCTGTCACCTCTGCCACTCCTGTCAGGCAGACCACGGGCATGAACACCAAACAGTTGGAGATCATGAAGCGCTTCGAGGAGGCCATGCAAGCAGCGGTGAAGCTGGCCGACAAGCACCCCGATGAAGTCAAGTTGCGCAGCCACTTCTGCCCGGTCCACGGCTTCCAAGACTCGCACTCCGGAGAGGCCTGCCTGAAGGTAAAGAACCTCTAGGGCACAGGGGAGATACCAGCGCCCACGGCCAAAGATTTAAAATTGCAAGCAAACAATGACGACGACTGCACTGATAATTGTAATACTAGCTTACCCCATAAGCATATATTACCCTCATCATCTAAGTTAACTCAGAAACATTTTACTTCATCAGCCGAAAAAGCGTTAGTGTCATTCCCCCCAAACAATAATGTAGTGCCACCAGCAGTCGCGGACAGTGGAGCATCGAGCGTATACATCAGCGTAGGTGACAGCAATGCCATCTCCAATGTACGTCCGATTGAAGCGCACGAGCAATTCAATGTGCGCACAGCCAACTCCAACGTCATCACACCGTACGCTGTCGGTACGATGGTTTTGCCAAACATGAAACCGATAACAGTTCACGTATTCCAAGGTCTATCCAGCTCATTAATCTCCGTGGGGCACATCCTAGACGAGCTCGACGGTGACGGAGAAGCGGTGTTCGAGCGAGAACAAATGCAAATTCGACGTAAGAGCAACGGCAAAATCATCATCATCGGTGTACGATGCCCAAAAACAAAACTTTATACTATCGACTTGCACGCCGCGACTGCAGAAAATGAAGAACCACTCACCAATCTCCGTGCTTGCGCAGCAACATACGCAGCACCAGTGCAGACAGTGGAAGATCTGGTCACCTACTGGTACCAGACTATGGGCAGCCCGGTCAAGTCCACCCTCCTCAATGCGGTCAAGCAAGGATATCTAGAAATCCCAGAAATGCCATACTCGCGTCTCAGCAAATACAAACACCTCCTGCGCTCACCGGCATCAGCCAAGGGCCACCTGGATCTCACGCGACAAGGCACACGATCCACCGACCCTCTACACCGTCCGCGTCCCACTAACAAGTCGCGCGGTGCAGAGGACGACGAGGCGATCCGCGTGCGCATTCTTAGTGACGAGGAACGGATAAGCATGGACCTCACGGCCAAGCTGCACGACACGTACATCATGGTGATAGTGTCGCGAAAGACAAACTACATCCGCCTTGAGACCTCCAAGTCGCGCCACGGAAAGGACTTGCTCGCGGCGTTCGAATCTGGATTGAAATTTCTCCGCGCGCACGGAGCAGCTCCGTCCGTCGTACGCATGGACAATGAAATCTCTGCCGACTTCAGGCTGATGCTGGAAGACGAGAAGATACGCCTGGAGCTAGCAATGCCGCACAACCACCGCAGCAACGACGCTGAAAGAGCTATTCGGACAAGCAAGAACCACATCATCGCCTCGCTCGCCACTGCAGACCCCGACTTCCCCATGGCCGCGTCAAAACATCTCCTCGCGCAGGCGGAGACCACTCTGAACCTCCTCCGACGTGCACCTGGCAAGGAGAACATCAACGCCTGGCAAGCCATGCACGGCCGCCCCTATGACTTCAATGCGCACCCGCTTGGACCACCAGGCACGCGTGTGGTCGCGCATGACAAGCAGCGCACCACCTGGGGAGCACATGGACAGGATGGATGGTACGTCGGCGGAGCCCCCGACCACTACCGTGCTGTCAGCATCTACTTCCCGCGAACCAGAAGCGTGAGGGTCACGGAGTCCGTCTCCTGGCACTTCCATGACTTGACCACAGAGTCTAGCTGCTCAGCGACGCGCTTGGAGAAGGCCGTCGTGACTATCAAAAATGCAATCGCCGCCATCCACCCAGGTGACATCCGTGCCAAAAACGTGACCAAATTTGACACATGCAGCATCGACCTCCTGGAGCAACGAACGACGCTGGAACACATCCTACGTGCCCACTACCAGACGGCCCCTCGTACGGCTGGACCACCTGCTATCCCTTACCCGACGCAAGTGCTACCACCGGCAGTCAAGAAGGATGACACAATAGCGACACCCCCAGTAGCTGTTGTGCAAAAAGAGGGGACGATGGGGGACGGCAGCGCCAGCGAAGAGCCAGCAGTGGCTGCAAAGCCA
>JBDNFH010000032.1:0-40024 GCA_041689915.1 Candidatus Nanopelagicales bacterium
AAGCCTTGACGTCCACCCCGCCACACTTCGAGCAACCCAGCAACGACTCAACAACCGCCCCATGCCTGTACTATCAGGAGCAACTCCGCAGGAAACGTACGATGCAGAGATCAATATGCAATAGGGACTTCATTCCAGCCACTAATTGCGGCGAGGGAAGTTGGTTCAGGGATGATCGCGCCCATTACTTCATGTTCGTCCAGGCTGTAGAAACGTGGCAGTCCTTCAGTAATGAGTGAGTAGGTGCCAAGGCCGCCATCTTCTTCACCAATGACGGGTGCGAAAAGCAGATCGCCTTTGGGTGCGAACCCACGTGCCCGCAGGTACTTAACCGCAGCCCAGGCCGCGATCAGGCCACCTTTCATGTCGGCGGCGCCGCGGGCCATGATCACTGCTTCCCCACCAACGGTAGTTGCCCTCGGGGTGAAGGGATCTGTGCTCCAGGCGTCAAGGTCACCGGGTGGGACAACGTCGGTGTGGCCGTTAATCAGAAGTGCCGGCGCGCCACCAGTGCCACGCCAAATCCCTAAGACGCCGAGTCCGCGTTCGCGCTTCACTTCTTGACCAGGGAATTGTGGTTCAGCGGTGATGGCTACAAGGTCCATGTCCCAGGTGTGCACTTCCAATCCGGCATCGCGCATGAGCGTGGCCATGAACTGTTGTGCGTCCTGCTCAGAAGTGCTACCGCCCACCGAGGCAATGGAAAGTAGAGCGGTCAAGTCTTCATATATGGCATTTACGCTGCGTAGATCCTCACGGGCACTAGACATGGGAGGAGTCTGTCGTGGCGTGGCCTAAGTCGGAAGCGAAGGGCCACATTCCAAGAAATGTCCGTTTTGTCACGTAAATTCCGAGTTTTTTTGCCGCCACGCCGAATTCAGCCTGTTGGTAGCGCCGTAGGGGGACGGTTTCTGCCCTATGGTGGAGTCGGCCCTAGGGCCACGAGGGTGGCGCCCGCCACCACCGCTGCGGCGGAGAATGTTTAACAGGAGGACCCCATGGCGGAGGAAAGCTACACCGGCGAGGCATATTGCGTTAAGTGCAAGGCCAAGCGTGAATTCACCGGACACGTGGAAGAAACCAATGGTCGTCGTTTCGCAAAGGGCATCTGCCCAACGTGCGGCACCAAAGTAACGCGCATTTTGGGCAAAGCCTAAATACCGCGTTTTATCTCAGTAACTCTTGGAATAAGTAACTCCTCAAGTAAGTAATCCCTTAAAGGGGCGTCCCGCAAGGGTCGCCCCTTTAAGTTTGTCCATTTTCGATGAGCATCGCATGACAAAATTTCGCACAGGGTGAACTGTTCTCCGGCGAACCGAGGGGGCCAAAGCATCAACTCTGCATTACCGTAAAGGCATGTCTCAATTTCCGTTCGGCTTTAGTGCAGCAGATAGTGATCAGCCTGGTGGCTTTGATATGAACAATCTTGGGGCGATGTTCACCCAGTTTGGTCAAATGCTGCAGCAGTCTCAAAATGAAGGACCGCTTCCTTGGTCCACCGTCTTGCAGGTAGCGCGTGCGGGACTCGGTACTGATCCAAGTGTGTCCGAGGCATCCGTTCGAGCGGTTGAGAACGCAATGGAGCTCGCCGATTTGTGGCTCAATGAAAGTGTGAGTTTTCCAGCGAGTAGCGCCTCGGTGAAAGTGTGGTCGCGCAGCGAATGGCTCGTTGAAACCGCCGACGTGTGGCAGAAAATCATTTTGCCAATTGCAACAACCATGTCTCAACGAATGGAAACGATGCTGCCAGGCCTGACCGGCGCGGAAGATGCGAGTGCGATCGAGGACCAGTTACCAGAGCAACTCAAAGGCATGCTGCCTGATGGCGTGACACCTGAATTGATGGCGATGCTCAAGCCAATGCTGGGCATGGTGACCCAGCTCGGAGCGACCGCATTTGCCTACCAACTTGGACAGGCATTGTCGGCACTGGCGAAAGAAGTTGTCTCCTCAACCGATGTTGGAATTCCATTGGCCCCGGTTGGAACCCGGGCATTGATTCCGTTAAATATCTCAGAGTTTGCCCAAGGGCTCGGAATCGACGAGCGGGATCTTTTCTTGTTCTTTGCGTTACGGGAGAGCGCGCACCAGCGACTTTTTGACCACGCGCCGTGGTTGCGCCCACGTTTGATGTCCGCGGTGGAGGAATATGCCCGCTACATGGATGTTGATATTGCCTCCCTGGGTGAAAAATTCGGTGGATTTGATCTGACCAACCCCGAAGCCCTCCAGGAAGTAATGGCTTCGGGTGTCATGGAGCCCGAAGACACAGCCGAACAACGTGCCGCGATTCTGCGTTTAGAAACCTTGCTCGCATTAATTGAGGGCTGGGTCGACGAAGTTGTCTCACAGGCTGCCGGTGAGCGCCTGGCAAGCCTTGCGCAACTGCGCGAGACCATGGGGCGGCGCCGGGCAACAGGTGGCCCGGCCGAAACAACTTTCAGCACCTTGGTTGGCATGAAGTTACGGCCAACACTTTTCCGCGAGGCAAATACGGTTTTTGCCGCGGTGCGGGCAAAGTCGGGAATACAAGCTCGAGATGCCCTGTGGAATCACCCAGACTTGTTGCCCGATGCGGAAAGTTTGGCTGATCCGCTCGGATTTGTCGAAGGAGTTACCGGCGGATCCGCATTTGACGACATTTCAATGAGTGATTTTGAGAAGGACGAGGACCAAGGGTAAATGCGCGACTCCGCTGGAGCCGAGCAATTTGTCGAGGAACTTAATAGTTGGACGATTTCACCGAGTGAGAGGCAACGGGAGTTGCATGATCAGTATCGGGTACTCCTCAATACCGAACCCAGTTCGCTATCGCGAAAGCGAGAGCAAGGACACTTCACGGCAAGTGCGTTGATTCTCGACCCGCAGCGCGCACAAGTATTGCTCGTGATGCACCCGCGGGTTAAGCGATGGTTACAAATGGGTGGGCATATTGAAGCTACTGATCTCAGTTTTCGAGAAGCTGCATTGCGCGAAAGCATTGAAGAAAGCGGATATACCAATATTGACGTGCTCCAGGTCCCAACGCGATTGGATCGCCACGACGTGCCGTGTAAGTCACCACGTGGTGACGTGATCCAAAGCATTCACTGGGATGTGCAGTTTCTTGCCCTCGTTGATGCACGTGAGCAGCGTCAGATCACCGAAGATGCAGTGACCAGGTGGTGGGATGTGAACGCGTTAATACCTGGCCTTGATCACAGTGTTGAACTTTTGATAGGGGCGGCCCGGCATTTTCTGGAGGAATGAACAGGTTATCCACAACTTATTAGGTGAGGGTTTCATCACACCCATGTTGTGAGCGGTCCATCAACTTCCATGGCAGAATCTGATGGGCGTGAGGACTCGGATGCATTGGGTCTGCCCGCGCAACATTCGAATGTAAAGGGAGAGAAAATAACGTGAGCACGTTGATGTGGTGGTTAATTCCACTTGTGGCGGTACTCCTAGGAATCGGCATCACCGCACTCGTCACCTATTTCCGCAGGCCACCGGAAGATCACGACCTGGGTCAGTTCGCTTCGATGCAAGAAGCAATGAAGAAATCACACGGGCACCTTAATCGTCGCCCGTAGTGGCGGCCGGTAGCCCAGTTGCGCCAGTTAGCTCAGTTAACATGGTGATGTGAACGAGCCAGCACAGATTGAGGGAGACGACGCGCCTTCGCCAGATAATGCGCCAGATAATTCACCAGGTAAATGGGGCACGAGCACTTTTGCACTACTGGTCAGTGCAGCCGTCACGCTCGGCATCTTGGCAATCGCATTCTTCCTGCCGGTCCCATTCGTCAAACTTGCACCGGGCCCGACCTTCAACGTGATCGGTGAAGTTGACGGCGCCCCGGTTATTCAAATCAGTGGCGCGGAAACATTCCTCACGAGTGGTGATTTAGATATGACCACGGTGCGGGAATCAGGGGGACCGCGAGGTGGCCTCACTTTTGTTGATGCAATTGGATCTTGGTTTAACGCATCAGATGCGGTAGTGCCACGTGAAATGATTTACCCGGATGACATTAGTGGCGAAGATGTAAAAGCAAGGAATGCCGCACTTTTCAGTACATCCGAATCGAACTCTGTTGCAGCAGCCCTGAACTATTTAGAGTTACCGGTTCAAACCAAGATCGTGGCAACTGCCGTAATTGTCGGCGCTCCAGCAGATGAAGTCTTCTTGCCACGTGATGAGCTTTTGTCAATCAATGGCGCTCCGGTGAGCACTCCGTCAGATGTTGTTGAGGCAGTTCAAGGCTCACCTGTCGGAACGGAATTCACTTTTGACATTCGCCGATCAGCGGAAAACAAAACGGTCACCGTGGCATCCGGTGAGAATCCAGGTGCAACTGGCAAGCCCTACCTTGGAATTTCCGGGGGGGAACTGTATTCAGCGGAATTCGACATCAACTTCACGCTAAGTGACGTAGGTGGACCCAGTGCCGGCTTGATGTTTGCCACCGGAATTGTGGACAAGCTCACCCCTGAAGATTTAACGGGTGGTAATCACGTCGCGGGCACCGGCACCATTACCCCGGAGGGTGTTGTTGGTCCAATTGGCGGAATCAGGCAAAAGTTGGCTGGTGCACGCGCTGCCGGCGCTGAACTGTTCCTCATGCCCGAGCAGCATTGTGCTGAGGCGCAGGGACATATTCCGGACGGGCTCACGGTCACGCCCGTGACTTCCCTCGCTGACGCCATCAAGGAAATGAGTCATTGGGTGGCTGGAATGCCCGTTACCTCCTGCCCGGCCACGCCATAGGGCGCGCATTTCGGGCGTGACGTAGGTTTAGGGGGTGAGTACCACAAATTCCATGAGCCCTGACCTTGAACCCAAGCGCCGCGGGGGGGTACTACTCCCTACCTTGTTGGTCTTGGTCGGCATTGTCGTAGCTTTCGTGATCTTCACGGGGTTCTACACAGAACTCCTCTGGTTTGATTCAGTCGGCAAGTCCCAAGTATTTACCATCTCTCTTTTCACTCGCGCGATCATGTTCGCGATCATGTTCGTACTCATGGCTGTGATTTCCTCGCTCGCGCTCTTCATCGCATTTCGTACCAGGCCGTCTTATGTTGGCGCGACTCCAGAGCAGGCAAGTCTTGAGCGCTACCGCGTGGCTATTGAGCCCTACCGCAAGTGGATTGCTGCTGCGATTGTCTTAATGCTTTCGTTCTTTGCAGGTCTCGCGGGCTCCGGTGAATACGGAACGTTTTTACTCTGGAGCAACTCCACCCCATTTGGTCAAGTGGATCCACAATTTGGTTTGGATTTTTCCTTCTACACATTTGAATTGCCGTTCTATCGTTTTGTACTTGGCTTTGGTTTCGCGCTCGTCATCTTGTCGCTTCTCATTGTGACGGCCGTCCAATACCTGTATGGAGGACTTCGTCTTCAGCCCAAAGGCGATCGCGCAACGCGGGCGGCTCAAGTACAACTTTCTACTCTGCTTGCAGTGTTTCTTCTCCTTAAGGCAGTGGCTTACTACCTTGATCGATTCGGGCTGGTCACCAAGAGCGAGACTTTGGTCAGTGGTTTTACCGGTTTGAAGTACGCTGATGTCAACGCGGTACTCCCGGCCCTGAATATTTTGGTGTTTGTTGCAATTTTGGTTGCCGCACTGTTCATCTTTAATATTATTCGTCGGCAATGGGTAATCCCAACAATTGGTTTGGGACTGTTGATCCTGACTTCGGTTGTCATTGGCGGCCTGTACCCCATGATTGTTCAGCAATTTCAGGTTCGTCCCAGTGAGCTAGTTCGTGAAGAGCCATACATTCAACGCAATATTGACGCAACGCGCGATGCCTATGGAATCGCAGACGCTGACGTTGTGGATTATGAAGGTTCGGTGTCACCCCCAACTGTTGAAACCCTTGCGGCAAGTGCGGGGACACTCAGCAACATTCGACTACTTGACCCCGCAATTGTTTCACCGACGTACAACCAATTGCAGCAAATCCGCGGTTACTACTCGTTTAACACCAATCTCGATGTTGACCGTTATGACCTCCCGCAGGGTCGTCGTGGTGCGGTTGTTGCAGTTCGGGAAATTAATCTTGCGGGAATCCCAGACGGGCAGCGCAACTGGACTAATGACCGCGCCGTTTACACGCACGGGTACGGACTCGTCAGTGGATTTGATAACACCGCGTTGAGTAATGGAACGCCAGACTTTTTTTCCTCTGACATCCCGCCGGTTGGCGAACTTGAAATATCCCAGCCACGGGTGTACTTCGGCGAACTCAGTCCGCAGTATTCAATTGTTGGTGCACCCGTTGGAACACCTTCGGTTGAACTGGACTTTCCAGACGATGCCAGTCCAACGGGACAAGCAACGAACACGTATAGCGGCGCCGGTGGTGTGCCTATGGGTTCACTTTTTGGCAAGCTGCTGTTTGCCACGAAGTTCCAAGACTCAAATATTTTGCTGTCAGACTTGGTCAATGACGAATCCCAGATCATGTGGGATCGCACGCCACTTACCCGTGTTGAAAAAGTTGCACCTTGGTTGACTCTGGATCAAGATCCGTACCCCGTTGTCGCTGACGGGCGAATTCAGTGGATTGTCGACGGTTACACGTTGTCCAATGAATACCCGTATTCATCTCGCGTCTCCCTCGCTGATGCAACAAGTGACTCGATCAGTAATCGAGTCATTCCATCGGGTCTACTTCCACGTGATCAGGTCAACTACATGCGTAACTCGGTTAAGGCGGTCGTTGACGCCTACGAAGGCACAGTGAAGCTGTACGCATGGGATGAATCAGATCCAGTGCTGCAAACCTGGATGAAAGCTTTCCCTGATGTTGTCGAGCCGCGCAGTGCAATGTCGAAAGACATCTTGGCTCATGTTCGCTACCCACAAGATATTTTCAAAGTCCAGCGAAACATCATGTCGCGTTACCACGTCACGAACGCTGTGACGTTCTACAACGGTACCGATGTGTGGATCGTGCCATTTGACCCAACCGTGGCACCTGCCCAAGTTTTCCAACCTCCTTACTACTTAACCCTGCAAATGCCAGGTGCACGTGAACCTGACTTCTCGCTGACGACCACGTTTGCACCGCAGCGACGGCAAACTCTTGCGGCGTTTATGGCGGTGAATTCTGCTCCGGGGGAGAGCTACGGCAAAATCCAAGTGCTGCAGTTACCCAGCAATACGACAATTCCTGGACCGCAGCAAGTTCAAAATAACTTTGAGTCAGACCCGGTCGTTAGCTCACAACTCTCACTCTTGCGTCGTGGCGGGTCCGAAATTGAACTCGGCAACCTGCTCTCACTGCCTTTCAATGGCGGGTTGCTTTACGTTGAGCCGGTCTACATTCGTGCGGCGGCCGACGGTTATCCGCTCTTGCGAAAGGTGCTTGCAGGTTACGGCGCCAATGTCGCGCTGGAAGACAACTTGGCCAGTGCGCTAGCAAAGGTTTTGGGAACAAGCCCGGAAGCGATCCCGGAGACCATTCCTAATATTGATCTTGACGGCGCGACACCGACTCCGGACACGACCAGCCCCGACGGCGCGACACCGACTCCACTTGACCCTATTCAGCAGTTGGCGGCAGCGGTCGAGGATGCCCAAGCAGCATTCGCGGAAGGTCAAGTTGCCCTCTCCGAAGGTGATTTCACGGCTTATGGTCAAGCACAGGATCGGCTCCAAGAAGCCATTAGACGAATCGCGGTAGCAGAGGCAATTCTTAATCCGAAACCCACTGCAACGCAACCTCCGGTTGACCCAACCGTGGATCCAGAAGCCGCCGCTGACGGCACCAACGCATAGGGGAGTCACGTGAGTCTGACTGATCATTGGAATGACCGGTATGAAAACAATCCGGCATCCAAACTCAGTTGGTATCAAGAGAGTTCACCCGAAGTTGATTTCATAACATCCAACGTGGGCAAGGCCACCCCAATTATCGACATTGGCGGCGGGCTATCGCCATTGGTGCACGAATTGATCGATCTGGAGTTCACTGATCTCAGCGTTCTGGACATCAGTGAATTTGCGTTAAGCGAAGGAGTGCGAAAAGCGGAGGGCCGCAAGGTCGAGTGGATTCAATCAGATATTTGCGACTGGACCCCCAAGCGAATGTATGGCCTGTGGCATGACCGTGCGGTTTTTCATTTCCTCACTGAGAGTAAGGATCAAGAAAGATATTTTTTGATGGCCACCCAAGCATTAGTCCCCGGAGGCTATTTGGTCCTGGGGACCTTCTCCGAAAATGGCCCCGAATCGTGCTCGGGACTTCCCGTTGCCCGCCACAGTATCGATGACCTCAGCGCTGCACTGGCTAGTGATTTCAGCGTCATTGACGCCAAAATCCAAGAGCACATAACTCCCAAGGGCGGAACCCAAGAGTTCGCGTGGATCTACGCGGTGCGTAACTAGTCTCACCCGCCAACGCGAGCGCATCAGCACTGACGTATAGTTCACCGGGTACATAAAGCATGGAGTACATACACAGCGCGGGGTGGAGCAGCTCGGTAGCTCGCTGGGCTCATAACCCAGAGGTCACAGGTTCAAATCCTGTCCCCGCTACGTTCGGGTCCGACTTTCCCAGGAACTGGGAAAGTCGGACCTTTTTGTTCATTTTGGAGGTGATTTTGTCCAAGTCATCCCATTGAGCATGCAGAATCTTGGTCCATTTGCGGTTCACAACTGGTCGCTTTGGGAGGCGGGTCGGTACCTAGCAAGTTTTAGTCCTAGTCGGTCGAACTTATGATATCATTGATGGTATTTCCTGGGGTTCAGTTGAACTTGAGCCTGTGGTCCGAGTTTGGTCGCGCAGCGTTCTACGTGGACTTGCTGGCCGAGCGGGGTGTCCTGCTCTCCGTGCCGTACACCAAACAATTGGATGGGAAGCTTCGCGAACTTCGGTTTGATCTAAACCAGCGGACAATGCGAATTTCCTATTGGATTGCGCCTAGCCGGCGGATTATTTTACTGACCGTCTTCGTGAAGACCCAGGCCAGGGACCGCTTGCAGGTAGCAAGGGCGAAGAGGGCAATGCTGGCCTGTATCGAGGCAAGGCACATCGTGGAAGAGGAGGATCAGTGATGACACGGACATCTTGGAACGACATCAAGGCCGCGCGAGCGGGTCACTCAGTTGTGGAGGCGGCCTACGCTGCCGCCAAGCTTGCGTTCGAGTTGGGGGAGCAAGTGCGCGCGATGCGTGAGGAACGCGGCTGGAGCCAGCGCAAACTGGCCAAACTTACCGACATGACCCAGCCTTCCATCGCCCGCTTCGAGGCCGGTGGCACGACTCCCACACTCCCAATTCTCCAGCGTATCGCCAATGCTTTCGACACCACCTTGTCGGTGAAACTCACACCGAAAGCTGTTGCCTAACGTTGGTATAGCGAGTGTTCGAGGGGGTTGAAGGTCGGCATTTCCCGGGAGGCGCAGAAGTGGCCAACGACGCGATTGCTGATGCAAACAGGGTTGTTATCATTCCGGATTACAACAGCATCACAGGGCGTGGAGTGAGGATCATCGGTTACTCGATTCTCATCAGTGCGATCGTCACGGTGATAGCACTATCCAATGGCGGGGTTGATTACGGAGTGAACGGCTGGTTGGCGAACGAGAAGGATCAACGGCTTTACAGGGAGGTAGGCGAGCATTAGCAGAATTGAGGACATCCTCGACGCCGAGGCAGCGACAATTGACGCGGCGGAAATAACCGGTGACCCGAACGTGTCAATACCCGAAAGCAGCACGATCTCGAGTGGCCACCCTTGAGCCGAGAACTTGCAGGTTCGCTTTCGCGAGGATGAATTCGACCAATTGTCCTCCTACGCGGCTGAGCAAAACCTTCCGCTGTCGACGGTGGTGCGACTGCTCGTGCTCAAGGCCATTGCGCCGGTCGACGATTTGACGTCCGCACTCGATCGCTTCGAGACGGATCTGGCAGCCGTCCGCCGTAAGGCACTGCGCGCCTGATCGATGGGAAAGGCGGGCCTTTTTATGTGTTTTCTGCCAGTTTTCGTGCAAGTCATCCGGTTTGATCTGGTGTTTAGTGGCATTGTCGCTTGTGGGAGAGTCGGTAAAAATGATCTGAATGCAAATGGATCATGGTGATATTTGTGTCATGATCGCAAATAAGCGATAATCACTTGATGGCCGAAATCCAGTTGCTCAACGAGGTAGTGGAGTGGCTTGAGGAGCTCAGTCACCAGGAGCACGACCGTGTGGTTGTGCTGATCGACCGGTTAGTTGCGCTTGGGTTTGAAGCGCGGATGCCCTTCTCGCGGAGTTTGGGGCAGGGGCTTGTTCGAACGGCGCTCCCTAATTCACCAAGGAAGGTCGCATTGTGCTGCTGACGACATTCCGTAAGCAACGTAATAACGAACGAGGCGAGATCGGGCGGGCACGCAAGCGGTCAGCGGCGGACGCCGCGGGCAACTCTTAAAGAAAGGACACTCAGTGGCGAATCATTCGCGTTGGGAAGACATTAAGGCTAAGCGTCCACCGGTCTCGGTGGATACCAACTCGGTGATTGAGCGGGACTTCGCACTCGCGCAGATGATCTATCACCTGCGGATCGACGCATGCCTGAGTCAGCGTGAATTGGCGCAGCGCATGGGCACCACGCAGTCCGTCATCTCCCGCTTGGAAGAAGGTGGTGGTAGTCGTAATCGGATCGATACTCTTGCGCGCGTAGCTATTGCCCTTGGTCGTCACCTCGTCATCTCATTTCCAGAGACTGTTCCAGCCAATCTCAAAGACGCAGTCCAGGTCGCCTGATGTACGGATTGAAGTGAGTGGGGTTCATAGCCAGGTTTTCGACCCTGACTAAGTTTCCCTTTTTACTTTTTGACGATGAACTTGCACGGTTATAAGCAAAAAACCTTCGTAAGGCCATGCATGCGGTGGCGTTCCGTGTGCACGCACGAGAGTGAATCCATGAGCACGACACTGCAGGCCAATGTCTCGAGCGGTAGCCGCGCCATGCGCCACTCAACATATCGCATTTCCCGGACACGGAGGTACGAATTAGGGCGGTCTTGCTGCCCAACCTGAGGTCGGCGGGAGGGGCGATATCGCGGCCGGTGATGCGACGGGTCGTCGGCCCGCTCGGGATGGTAGGGCGTTCGACGAGTTCACTGCATCAGGCCGACCTCGGTCGCGTCAGCGGCACCGACCTAGAGTTGACGCATGGACGCTGACATCAATTTCTACTTCGACCCGGTCTGCCCCTTCGCCTGGATGACCAGCAAGTGGGTGCGGCAGGTACAGGCGCAGCGCAACTACACCGTGGACTGGCGGTTCATCTCGTTGCGCCTGATCAACGCCGAGGTCGACTACGACGCGCATTTCCCGCCCGAGTACGAAGCCGGCCACACCGCCGGGCTCCGGCTCCTACGGGTGGCTGCCCGCGCACGAGCGGAGCACGGCCGCGAGTCGATAGGACCGTTGTACGCCGCGTTCGGGGCCCACATCTTCGACACTGCCCCAGTCCCGGACGAACACAGCAGCGAGGGTAGGTTGCGTGAGCGCCGCGGGACGCGTGAGTTCACGGAGCCGATCCTCGCCGAGGCGGGCCTTCCCCTCGCACTGGCGGACGCTCTCGACGACGAGACCTGGGACCGCGAGATTCGGTGGGAGACGGACGAGGCCCTTTCGCTGACGGGTAAGGACGTGGGCACGCCCATCATCCACTTCGAGCCACCCGCCGGGGTGGCCTTCTTCGGTCCGGTGATTAGCCGGCTGCCACGCGAAGGCTCGGCGGTTGAGCTGTGGGACCACGTGGTCGGGCTGGCACGTTTCCCTGGTTTCGCTGAGCTCAAGCGAAGCCTGCGCGAGCAGCCACAGCTTGCCGCGTTCGGAGTCGACGCCGATATGGTCGGTCAGCAGGAAGACTGGCATGGCGGCAGCCGGCGGCAGAAGAAGTGACCCGGTTTGTGAGGGTGGACGCATGAGTCACATGAATATCCGCCGTCACCAGGAGTCTGTCACGGTCAAGGTGTCGGCCGAGACGCTCTACGACTTGGTCTCCGACATCACCCGCACCGGCGAATGGAGCCCGGTCTGTACATCGTGCTGGTGGGACGACGAGGTCAGTGCCGGTCAGGTCGGTGCCTGGTTCACCGGGCGCAATGAACTTCCGGACCGAACCTGGGAGACCCGGTCGGAGGTGGTGGCGGCCGAGCGCGGTCGCGAGTTCGCCTGGGTGGTGGGTGGCAGCTACGTCCGCTGGGGCTTCACTCTCGCCCCAGTGGATTCGGGGACGAGCGTGACCGAGTCCTGGGAGTTCCTACCAGCCGGGATCACCATGTTCGAGGAGAAGTACGGTGACGGGGCGCACGTCCAGATCACCGTCCGCACCCAGCAGGCGCTCGACGGCATCCCGAAAACGCTCGCCGCGATTAAGCGGATCGCCGAGTCCATCGATGCAGGTGAGGAGGCCGGCTCATGACCGGGCCACTCGGGGCAGTTGACCTCCCCGCGCCGATCGGCGATCGGTGGTTTGAGGACTACGTGGTCGGCTCTGTCTACGAGTTCGGTCACGCGAGCCTGAGCGAGAAGGAGATCGTCGCATTCGCCCGGCACTACGACCCGCAGTCGATCCACACCAACCCGGCCTGGTCGGCAACGGGACCGTTCGAAGGGTTGATCGCCAGCGGCGTGCACACGATCGCCGCGTGTATGCGTCTCTACGTCGACCACTACCTCTCCCACGTGGCCAGCATGGCTTCGCCCGGCCTCGACGAGATCCGCTGGCCGCGGCCGGTGCGACCGGGTGACCGGCTGCACATCCGTGTCACGGTGGCCGAGGCGCGTGTGTCGCGCTCGAAGCCCGATCGGGGACTCGTACACTCGGCCATCGAGGCACGCAATCAGGACGGCGACGTCGTATTGTCGTTCACCGCTATGAACTTCTTAGCCCGACGACCCAAGTCGTGAGACCGCGGCATTCCCAAGGAGTTTGACTACTTGACGCGGGCTCGGGGTGCGTTCCTTTCTAGGAGCACACCCGGCTCCAGTTGACACCTCAAGATTCCTCGCCCGTCCTTGTGGTGGTTACGACCTGCAGGAGACCGTGTAAGAAGTACAGCCATCATGGGTCAACTAAATCGAGAAACACCAAGGGGGCGCGAAACCCAGAGTTCGCGCCTACCCGACTTCTCTCCGCTACCAATGCGAAGACACGGAGAAAACCTTGAGCTTTCATCACCGGGACGGAGGCTGCTTCAGGATTTGGGAGGACGATCGCCAGAGTCGGTCTGACGGTTCTTATGAGAGTTCCCAAGGACGGAGGACCCTTCCGACGGTCAGTTTCTTCTTTCTTTTCGCGATGGAGTCGCGCGAGTAGGAACGAAAATGATTCGTAAGGCCATGCGTGCGGTCGCGTTCCGTGCGCACGCAAGAGAATGAACCCATGAGCGCAACACTGCAGGCCAAAGGAGTTGCGGCCGGCCACGGTGAGCGCGAGTTGTTCTCGGGCCTTGACCTTGTGGTTGCTCCCGGTGATGTCATCGGGCTGGTCGGTCCCAATGGTGCGGGCAAAACCACCTTGCTTCGCATGCTCGCGGGTGTTCGGGACCCCGAATTCGGCACGATCAGTATTTCTCCGCCGTCGGCCCATATTGGCTATCTCACCCAGGAGCCCGAGAACACTGAGAGCGAGACTGGCCGGGACTACCTCACTCGTCGCACTGGAGTGGGCGCTGCCCAAGCAGAATTCGACCGCCAGTCAGCGGCTATCGCGGAGGACTATGAACGCGCAGCCGACTCCTATTCGTTAGCCCTAGAAACTTGGATGGCGCTGGGAGCTGCTGACTTCGACGAGCGGGTTGCAAAGGTCATGGACGAAATTGGTTTGGATGTTGATCTGGATCTCCCGATGTATGCGCTCTCAGGTGGGCAGGCCGCTCGTTTGGGGCTTGCCGTTTTGTTGCTTTCACGCTTTGATGCCTACTTGCTCGACGAGCCGACGAACAATCTCGATAGTGACGGGCTTGATCTGCTGGAGGAGTTCGTCGAAGGTCTCGATGCCCCAGTTGTTGTAGTGAGTCACGACCGCGAGTTCCTCGCCCGCACGGTGACAACCGTGGTTGAGATCGACCGAAGTCTGCGGCGGATTACGACCTATGGCGGTGGTTACGAGGCCTATCTCGATGAGCGATCTGTGGCTCGCCAAAAGGCTCGCCTGGACTTTGAGCGATACGCCGGGCGGCGGGCCGAACTAGAGACGCGCGCCCACATGCAGCGGGCATGGATGGAAAAGGGCGTCAAAAACGCGCGTCGCAAAAGTAAGGACAATGACAAGATCGGTCGAAAATTCCGCAGTGAGGCGACAGAGAAGCAAGCAGCGAAGGCTCGACAAAGTGAACGCATGATTGAACGACTCGACGTCGTTGAGGAGCCGCGCAAAGAATGGCAACTCCAGTTCAGCATCGCTGCGGCCCCACGCTCCGGTGACCTTGTTGTCGTTGTACGTACCGCAAGTGTGCATCGGGGGGACTTCACCCTTGGCCCAGTCGACCTCCAATTGACTTTGCGTGATCGCGTTGCCATTACTGGACCCAACGGTGCCGGCAAGTCCACATTGCTCGCCATGCTGCTCGGACGAATCCCGCCGATTACTGGGCAGGTTTCTCTCGGTTCTGGTGTTGTGATAGGTGAAGTCGACCAAGCTCGCGCTCTCTTTGAGGGTGACGACGCACTTGCGGACGCTTTCTCACGTGAAGTTCCCGACTGGCCGATGGCCGACGTTCGCACCTTGCTCGCAAAATTCGGGATCGGGCAACACCAGGCCCTGCGGCAGGCGGATTCACTCTCACCGGGTGAACGCACTCGGGCCGCTTTGGCCTTACTTCAAGCGCGCGGAGTAAACCTTCTTGTCCTTGACGAGCCAACAAACCACCTGGATCTGCCTGCGATCGAGCAGTTGGAAGAGGCACTCGAATCCTTTGATGGCACCGTTCTTTTGGTGACACATGATCGCCGAATGCTGGACACCGTGCGCCTCACCAGGCGCTGGCATGTTGCGGATGGGCAGGTCGTAGAGGTCTCGGCGAGCTGATCAAGCTAGGAATCAGCGGTGTTAGTACCACCTGTGGTACTAACGATGGGTAGAACCCAAGGAACGTTAGGTACACCGACCTGTTCCAGGTATGCGAGCACTACTTCGGAGAGCCGCGAAGAAACGGCACCTCCCACGCGGTGTTTCGAACCCCCATGTCCTGGTGATCCGCGCGTTAAGATCCAGAACGACCAGGGAAAAGCCAAGGAGTACCAGGTTCGACAGGTGCTCGCGGCGGTCCGGAAGAAAGTAGAGGGCAGTCATGACGACTAAGCGCAAGAGGTTGCCATTCGCAGATCATTAGACGTACCGTCTGGCATGGTCTGTTAAGGGCAAGGAATTCGTTGCTACCGTGGCCGAGTTTTCATCCCTGTCCTGGATCGCTGGTACACGAGGTGAAGCTCTCGAAGGGTTGACGGAGTTAGTTGCTGACGTTCTTGAGGACATGGCTGCAGAGGGTGAAATGATCCCAGCGCCATGGGGTGAGCGGAAGTTCTCGGGCAAGTTCAACGTGCACCTTGGTTCTGACCTGCATAAGAAAGTTGCACTTATGGCGGCAGAGCGGAATGAATCTATGAATACCTTTGTCTTCAAACAACTGGGCCGTATCGACGCTGACAAAAGTTCCAAGGTTGCTCTCGTCTTTATGGGGCGCAGTAAAGTCCCTAACGCACTTTTGTGATGTTGGTTGCGTATGTTTCTTTCGGGTTTGCTCCTGTTAGTACTGGCATGGGTCGGTTGTTGAGTCGGTCTTGGATGGATCTTAGTTTCGCTGGGTGGACGTTGAGGCTGGTTCCTTTGGGTAGGTCTCGGCGCTGATGTGTCGTTTTTATCGTAATTTTGAGATCTTGAGTAAATCAGAATTCTAGCCCGTTGCGTAACGCCAGCCGGGTAAGGATGCATTGAGTGCAGTGGTCTTTTCAACACTCCAGCCTTTGGGGCTGATTGACAGTGCAACGGCCTGGGCCATGTTGGCTGAGTAATTGTGTCCGACCTCTGGTGGTTCTCCACCGGCAATGAGATCCATGCCCACTTGCAAGAAAGTAATGATCGGAATCCAATGCATTTGCGGCATGACACCGGGTCCTAGTGGTTGATCGAGCCAAGCAGGTTTCTTCAATAGCAAACTCGGTGCCCAATAGACCACAGGATCATTAGCATGGGCGGCAAAGACAATCGTCGGAGGAGCCTTGAGTTCATCTCCGTCAGGATCATTCGTACTGATCAAAATTCGGGTAATTTCACCATTGCCGATAATGGGCTCCCACGCTGGGCCACCAGTGCGGTCCGCCTGCCAGGTGGACCATAGAGTCGATGCAGCGGGTGGCCCAATCCATGCAATGCTGGAAAAGTCTTGGGTGACCGACTCGGGGGTTGCACTTTTTTCCCATGCGCCTTGCGTCCCCATGGCGCCGAGTGATTGCCCAAAGAGCACAAGTTTGGGGCGAGTGCCCTCGGGCTTTTCGCGCCACGCGGTCACAATTCCGTCTATCATGCTTCGATTTTGATCAATTGTGGTTTGTTGATCGGCAACAAAACCAATCCAACTTGGCGCAGAGGAGTACTGAACCGCGACAGTTGTCAGGTCTCCTCCGGTGAGTACTTCCAGACTGTTGATCGCATTGGGGTCAATCCAGCCGGTGCCTGTGACACCGAAGAGAACAAGGTACTCGCGGCTCCACGCATCAACCCGGTCCAGTTCTGCCACAGCTACTTCGGTGCGGGCCGCCGGGGTGTCCCCTTGCTGCAGTCCAACATAAAGCCGGACCGGGGTTTGGGTGGGCTCGTTGGTGACGGACTCAATTTTTTCAGGGTCGAGCGTATTGCCGACGAAGAAACGTCCCTCCCGGCCGAGGGTTTCCCAAGGAGCAAAGCTTGCGTCGCTGCCACTGTTAATACCGAGGTTGGTGGGCTCTTGTCCACTGCTGTCAGCATTTATCGAGTTGTAGGAAACAATGACGTAACCCAAGGCGCCACCAACAAGCAAATTACCGAGTATTACCAGTAGTACGGCAATGCCAAGACGAGTCACCCGATTGGGCCATTTGGCAATGGGTCCGCGACTGATCAGGCGTGCCAATGAGTTTGAGCCCAGCCGAATACTGCGACCAACGAGCAGCATGAGCGTAGAGATTATTGCCGTGGCAATAACTACGATAAATGTTGAGGGAAGCGTTCCTGGCATATTGAGTTTGATTTGCTGGGCGACCTGCCAGTCAATGGCAAGGGGCGTAAATACCAATGCGGCCAGCCAAAAAATGCCAAACATTGTCCGCACACTCCAGCGCGGTGGGTGCCATGACTTAATTGCCGGGATGAAGCGAAGGGTCCACCCGAATGTTGCGCCGACGGCATATCCGGTGACCGTGCCCAGCGAAGCAAGAAAGAGCAGGAAGAACAGTGGGCGAGGTAAAAGTGAAGGAGTGAGCGCGCTGATATAACCAACCGCCGCGACACTGATCCCAGCCGTGCTTGGTTTTGCTCTGACAATTCGCGGGGCACTCATTGTCGTATCTTAAGACTGATTCATGCATACATGATGTACTCAGGGAGAATCTCAACCATCGGACGAATCCAATCTGATGCTCAACAGGTTACTGCGGCTGAAGAACTCTAATTCCGTGCAGGAGACATGCTTTTACTAGTCGATCGTCGTAGGTGACGACAGCTTAGAGTTCATCTCCAAGCGCGAGGGCACTGGCCAAATGAATTGCAGCCAGGCTGCGGACTACCTGTGGATCCAGTTCGGCAGCGCGTTCACGCACGACCAACTTGAAGAATGCCGACGTGTCCAGGTAGTAGGCCATGTGCACCTATCGCTCTTCCGCTCTCGTCAATGCCAAAATCTCGGTTAGGGAGGGTTCGTTATGATTTTCAACGGGCTTGGGTAAATCCTTGAACAATAATCGGGCCGGCCGTGCCAGACCCGCAAGGGTCAATGTTATCGATTGTGGATAATCCAATGGGCATCAGTTGGGCAACGGGGCGACCGTGGTCTGTGATTTCAATCCTTTCCCCCGCGGTGGCCCGCGCAACTACCTGCGAAGTGTTTTGCTGCAATGCTCTGATGCCTACCCATTCACTCGTGTGCGTCCAAGTAGCACATTTGGCTATTAACGGTCTTCACAAAATCAAAGCGGGCCTGCCAAGCTTTTTGCGCTAGTCGAGTCTTGGGCGCGAAGTAGTCAAAGCCGTGCGGGGCACCGTTCCAAATATGGGCTTCAACGTTGACTCCGGCAGCCATGAGGGCTTGTGCGTAGGCGGTGTCTTCATCGAGAAAAATATCTTTTGATCCGATATCGATATAGGTTCGTGGAAGGCCGGCTAAGTTTTTGGCTCGCGCTGGTGCTGCATAGATAGATGTGGTGTCACTTGCGCACTGGGTGTGAAGGTAGGCGTTCCAGCCGAAAGCGTTGATCTCGAAGGGCCACGTGATGAATCGGCCGGTGAACCTTGGATCCGGGCCAAGATTGCGATCGTCAATCATGGGGTAGATCAAGATCTGCCCAGCAATATTGATTTTAGTTTCGTCGCGATTTCTCAGTGCGGCGCCTGCTGCAAGGCCGCCGCCCGCGCTATCGCCCGCGATGATTACTTTGGTTGCATTGAACGTGTCGAGGTTTTCGGATGTCCACACAAGGCCGGCCATGACGTCGTCGAGCGGTGCGGGATACGGGTGCTCAGGAGCGAGTCGGTAGTCAACCGAAATGACAGTGCTGCCGGTGTTGGTGGCCCAATGCGCGCAGCGGGCGTCGTAGGCTGGCACTGAGCTCAGAATCAGCCCTCCGCCATGGATGTAGTAGATGACGGTATTTGTCGTCACTTGTTTTGGTGAATAGATGCGAAGCCGAAGCTGGCCCGCTGGTGTATTTGCAAATTCGTCCGTGAAGGTGACACCAGGTGCCATGCCGAAATGTTTAGTGAGGTGCGCGTTCATCACTTGTGACCGTGCTCGCAGGGCATTAATTTCAATTGGGTTTGGTGCGGGGTTCTTAAGCAAGATCGGTAGTTGACGCATGAGAGCGAATACGGCACCTGAAGCGAAACCATTGATCAGCACTTTCAGATTGTTTCAGGTTTCTCACGTATAGTCATCCATGTCTTTCAAAATGTATTGTCTTTCAAAATTTGAGGAGTAACTAGTGAAGCGATTGATTGTCGTGCTTGCCGTTTTCATTGGCTCTATGTCTCTTACCGCCCCGTCATTTGCCATGGGGTCCTCGGACGCATTTGAGAACATGCAAGTGGGCGTGACCTATACCGTCTACGAACCCATGTACACCGCTGGTCTTAAAGCTCAACATATTGGTGGGAATGCCCTGTGCGCTGCCGGCACCGAAGAGAATCTCTTGGCAACGTACGGCAAAAAAAGTGGCAAGCACTTCACCATCACCGAAGGAAACCCAATGTGTAGTGACATTGGCGCGGGTAGTGTGGTCTTAAAGGCAAAGTTCAATGGAGCGACGTTGGTCATGCAGGCGTATTGCGATCCTGCAAGCAAGCACAAGTGCGCGACCGCGGACGTTAAGAAACTCGGTGGGCATATCCAGGTGCAAATGCCAGGGGTTGGCGGCTTACGTTCCACCACAGTGTGGATTGAGACTTTTGGTACAAAAAACCTCTCGGGCGCGCAATTGGTGCGAATCGCCAAGGGCCTAACGCCTGTAGGCTAATTCCCCAAACAGATGTATACGTCAGTGCGGGGTTCAGTGTTTCTTGGCGTAGGGTTCTCTCGGTCCTGTTCCTAGTGTGAGATGGGTTAAATAAATTGAAAATTCGCTCCTTGGCCGTTGGATTGATTGCTTGTGCGTTCCTGGGTGCCCAGTTGGGTCCTGCATTTGGTGCGGATCCGGACACCGACAATTATCCTTCGCGCGCGATTACGACTGCCGTGACGGTGAACGTCCCGATTCGCACTATTGACACTCCCGGAACCAATGGCCAAAGCGGGTTAGTGGAAATTCGTGTCGGCAAATCTGCCCCATTCGCCGTAATGCTCGATACTGGCTCAGTTGGACTTCGCGTGTTTCCTGGTGCATGGGGGAGTAAGCCAGGATCGGTGAAGTTAAGTTCCGACAGACTTGTTTCCTCAAGTGTTGGGCAGAACTTCAAAGGATTTTTGGGCAAGGCACCCATGACTTTTAGTGGAGTCACTACCGCATTGTCGGTCCCATTTCAGTACGTCAATACCTCAAGTTCCTATGTAAAACTGTGGACAGACCGCAACGTCTACGGGATTTTAGGAATTGGAACGGGTGCGGGTGAATTGACCAATCCGCTGATGGCGCTGCCAGGAGCGCTCGGTCTACGTTGGAGTGTTCATTTCCAACGCGATGTTGCTGGAGGAGCTGGACGATTGGGCTCGCTCGTTCTCGGAGGGCAGGCATCGTCCACAACCAGCATGGTTTTAGATTTACCCTTCGCAGGCAAGAATATCAATGGTGCACTTTTGTGGAATGACCACGCAGCCAAAGGTTGTTGGCGTTTCGGTGCGCAACCCGAATGGTGTGGTGACACGTGGTTTGATTCGGGATTCACCAAAATGCGCGTTAAAGGCCTTGTGTTTAAGCGACTACCACAGGGAGGCAATGGACTCCTTAGGTCTGGAACTCGAGTTGAGTTTGCCGCACCGGGTAGCGCCTATGTTGGGCACAGATTCGTTAGCGGCAATCAGGCATCGCGTAATTACGTGCGCGTATTGCCGGCTGGTGTTGGAGTGATTAACACTGGTAACTCCTTCTACTTTGATTACACGGTGACGTACAACGTCGCCATTGGCCACATCTATCTGAGCAAATAGTTAGGTTGAAAAATGACTGATAAAACTGACAATTCGAACTTGAGTCGCCGCAGGCTGCTGCAGGCGGCGGGTGTTGCCGGCATTGTGGGTGCGGCCGCGGTTGCTTCAAGTGGTGCTTCTGCCACACCTCGCAGTGCGCCACGTCAACCATTTGCGCCACGTGGACGACTGAAGCGGCGTCCCAACTTTTTGATCGTAATGATGGATGAGCAGCGCCACGCGCCGGTTTATGAATCCGAAGTGCTTAAAGCATGGCGACTGGCAAACTTGCCAACCCAGAATCGACTGCGTCGTAATGGCTTTGAGTTCACCAATCACCACATCATGTCGGTGGCGTGCCAACCCAGCCGTGCTTCGGTGTACACCGGGCAATATCCGTCACTGCACGGTGTCGCCCAGACTTCCGGTGCGGCAAAGTCAGCGATCGAAGAAGACTTGCTTTGGCTTGATCCCACCACGGTACCCACATTGGGCTGGTGGTTTCGGGCAGCTGGGTACGACACGTATTGGAAGGGTAAGTGGCATATCTCAGATGCTGACCTGTACCAGCCAGGTACGTACAATCCGCTGCCGTCCTACACCGATCAAGGATTGCGGGACTACGAACTTGAAAACATTTACCTTGAATCTGAGCGCCTTGACCGGTATGGATTTGAAGGTTTCGTTGGTCCAGAGCCTCACGGCAGTAATCCACTGAATTCAGGATCCTCGGGCCCCAATGGTCGCGGGCGTGATGAAGTCTATGCACAGATGAGCGTTGAACAGTTGGAAAAATTACGTCGGGCAGAAAACCCGTGGCTCATGGTTGCCTCTTTCGTTAATCCACATGACATTACGTTGTGGGGAGACTTCACTCTTGGCATGGACCTTACGGGCCAACAGGGTGCGTTCTACCTCGCGCAGCAACTGCAGGGTTCAAATGTCCCTAGCGACTTATTCACAGATTTGTACCGACAGTCGTCAAATGAAGACCTGAGTTTGAAGCCAACTGCTCAGGGCAGTTTTGTTGACCAGTACCCCAAAGGTTTTCAACCATTGCGAAATGGACTTGAGTACCACCGCTTCTACTACCAGTTACAGAAAGAAGTAGATAAGCACATTGGGACCGTGGTCGAAGCACTCTCCAACGATCGCAATAATTATCGCGACACGATTGTTATCTACCTTTCCGACCACGGCGAGATGCTGGGATCACACGGCGGCATGTTCCAAAAGTGGCATAACGCTTATGACGAAATCCTTAAAGTTCCCTTCATTTTCCACAATCCGACCCTCTTTGATCGGGCCCAAGAGTCAGATATTTTGACCAGCCACGCGGACCTGATTCCCACCATGCTGGGACTTGCTGGCCTTGATGAAGCTGTCCTTTCACGTGAGTTGCGCAATACCCACACCCAGGTTCGTCGCCTGGTCGGGCGAGATTTGTCTGGGGTGCTTCTCGGTGAAGAGTCGGACGCGAAGTTGCGTGACGAGCCGGTCTACTTCATGACCGACGACCAACCCTTTAAAGGTGCCAATGCGGTTTCAGCACTGGGCATGGCCTATCAACCAGTCCAGCAGCCGAACTGCGTTGAAACCGTTGTTGCCCATCTACCTACCGGAACGGCTGGAGCCAAAGAGCGTTGGAAGTATTCGCGTTACTGGGATAACCCCCAGTCATGGTCCTCACCGGGTGTACAAGATGTCCAAACGTTTGTTCCAGGGTTGGTCAATCAGCCTGGGAACAAAGTTGCCGTGACAACGGTGAAGGCAACGAATCCAACGAGCGGTCAAACTGCTCCGCCGGCTGACCAATTCGAGTTGTACAACGTCACCGTTGATCCAACAGAGATGACAAACCTTTACACCAATGGTGGATCAGCGGCCACCTTGAGAAACATGCAGCAATTGCTCGCCGAGCAGCGAGAGCAAAAGCGGCTAGATCCCATCACCCAACCATGGGCTGATGGAAGCCAGCGTCAATTCCCGTTCACGCCAAACTAGGAACTGGTCGCCTGCATCTACTCGTTGCTGCGGGTAGACATTGCGTCATTGTGCCCTGAGCGCAAGCGTCAGCAACTCCAATAATTTCTTAAGACGGTCGTTGGGTGATTTTGATCTGCGGCTTTGCTACGATGACGCCACTGTTGGGGAGGCCTCCCTGAGTCGTCGGTCAGAAGATCTGTGGCGAGCAGCTCGTGAACGAGACGAGAGAAACTCAAAGAGCCACTTTGATCTGGATCGAACATCGCGCTCTCTATTTTATTTGGGAAGACACAAATGACCAGCTTTCGTGATGCACTGAACAGTCGCGTGATTGTCGCGGACGGTGCAATGGGAACGATGCTGCAAAATGCAGATCTGTCCCTGGACGACTTTCAGGGGCATGAGGGGTGCAACGAGATCATCAACGTCACTCGACCGGAGGTCGTTGCAGCGATTCATCGGGAGTATTTCGAAGCCGGATCAGAAGCAGTTGAAACCAATACCTTTGGGTGCAATTGGGCAAACCTCGCTGAGTATGGAATTGAAGATCGCATTTATGAACTAGCTCACGCTGGTGCGCGAATTGCCCGTCAAGTGGCTGATGAATACGCAACGGCCGCAGGCGACGGACCTAGGTTTGTTCTCGGATCCCTGGGTCCTGGAACAAAATTGCCGTCGCTTCTACACACTTCCTACGACTTCCTGAAACAGGCTTATCGCGTGGCCAGTACCGGACTTATTGAAGGTGGTGTGGATGCGCTCCTTGTTGAAACGACTCAAGACTTGTTGCAGGCCAAGGCCGCAATCAACGGTGCCCGTGCAGCGATCGAAGCATCCGATGCAGGTCGCGACATTGTTCTCATCGCTTCGGTAACTATCGAAACCACCGGAACTATGTTGATGGGATCAGAGATTGGGGCTGCCTTAAGCGCTCTTGAACCGCTGCACATCGACGTCATCGGCTTGAACTGCGCGACCGGGCCCACCGAAATGAGCGAGCATTTGCGGACTCTTTCTCAACGTACCGACCTCCTAATTTCATGTATGCCCAACGCCGGCCTTCCGGTACTGGGACCAAAGGGTGCGGTGTACGACCTCAGCCCCGCAGATCTCGCGCAATCGCTGATCGAATTCAACTCCGAGTTCGGTGTCACTCTTGTTGGAGGCTGCTGTGGAACAACACCCGCCCACATTCGAGCCATCAAGGAGGTATTTTATTCACCCCTGGCCCAGCGATCTCGAACTCGCATCGAGGAACCTGGGGCGGCTTCCATCTACCAACATGTTCCATTTCGGCAGGACGTGACCTACCTCGCGATTGGTGAGCGCGCTAACGCGAATGGCTCCAAGGCATTCCGCGATGCCCTTTTGGCTGACGATTGGCAAGGGTGTGTCGATATCGCCAAGGAACAAATTCGGGACGGCGCTCACATGCTCGACCTCAGCGTGGATTACGTAGGACGCGATGGTGTCGCGGATATGTCACAGCTCGCGTCGCTGCTAGCGACCGCGTCAACACTACCCATCATGCTTGACTCCACAGAGCCTCCAGTCTTACAAGCCGGGCTAGAGCGGCTTGGTGGGCGGTCACTGGTCAATTCAGTTAACTTTGAAGATGGCGATGGCCCCGATTCGCGCTACGCCCGGATCATGCCGCTCGTAAAGGAGCATGGAGCGGCAGTTGTTGCGCTCACAATTGACGAAGACGGTCAGGCGCGCACTGCAGTCTGGAAAGTGCAGGTTGCTCGGCGCCTAATCACTGACTTGACCGAAAATTGGTCGCTCAACGTGAGTGACATTCTGGTAGACACGTTGACCTTCCCCATTGCAACGGGTCAAGAAGAAACCAGGCGCGACGGTGTGGAAACCCTTGAAGCGATTCGAATTCTGACATCAGAATTCCCACTTGTTCAAACTACCCTGGGAATCAGCAATATTTCATTCGGGCTGAAGCCGCAGGCTCGCATTGTGCTGAACTCAATGTTTCTTCACGAGGCGGTAGATGCGGGTTTAACCTCGGCGATTGCTCACCCTTCCAAGATCATGCCGCTCGCGCGCATCCCCGATGAACAACGCTCGGTGGCGCTGGATTTGATTCATGATCGACGGGAATACAACGACGAGGGAGAAATCACCTATGACCCACTGAAAAAATTCCTCGAACTTTTTGAAAACGCAGAAACGATTGCACGTCGGCTCTCGGTGGCGGAGGAACTAGCCCTCTTGCCGATGCACGAACGTCTATCACAGAGGATCATTGATGGTGAAGCAAAGGGACTTGAATCTGATCTTGATGAGGCGATGGCTGAAGGGATCAAACCGCTGGAAATAATCAATACGTATTTGCTCGCAGGAATGAAAACTGTTGGTGAACTCTTTGGCAAAGGGGAAATGCAGTTGCCTTTCGTCCTGCAGTCCGCAGAAGTGATGAAGAAGGCCGTTGCCTATCTAGAACCGTACATGGAGCAGGTTGAGTCAGATGCTGGTCGTGGAAAAATACTCTTGGCCACGGTGAAGGGTGATGTCCACGACATTGGCAAGAACCTTGTCGACATTATTCTGACAAATAATGGCTTTGCAACCGTGAACATTGGTATCAAGGCGCCGATCAGCGCAATCATTACTGCGGCGCAAGATAATGACGTGGATGTAATTGGGCTCTCAGGTCTATTGGTCAAAAGCACCGTCGTTATGCGAGAGAATCTTGAGGAATTGAACAAGCAAGGTCTACAGGATAAATGGCCTGTGATTCTTGGTGGAGCAGCTCTCACTCGGTCATTCGTTGAAGAAGACTTGAGTTCAGTGTTCCCCGGGACCGTGCGCTACGCAAAAGACGCTTTTGAAGGTCTAGCCCTCATGGACACCATGATGGCCATCAAGCGGGGTGATGCAGACGCGGAACTGCCCGAGCTTCGTAAGCGAAGAGTTAAGAAATTCGTTCGCGACACTGATGAAAGTGTCAACACGAAGCGGAGCGACATCATTTCTGACAACGTAATCCCGACACCCCCTTTCTGGGGAAGCAGAGTAGTTAAGGGGATTGCCCTTGCCGACTATGTGGACATGCTTGATGAACGTGCACTATTTGTTGGTCAGTGGGGACTAAAAGGAAACCGCGACACCTACCAGACCATGATTGAAGAACAAGCGCGACCACGACTTCGGTTGCTGTTCAACGAAGCCCAGGCCAACCGTTGGCTTGAAGCAGCCGTCGTTTATGGATACTTCCCGTGTTATTCAGAGGGCAATGACCTAGTAATTCTGCACCATGAAGGTCCAGAGAAAGGTCAGGAACGAACGCGATTCACCTTCCCAAGGCAAGGACGAGACAGAAAACTGTGCCTCGCTGATTTTTTTGCATCTAAGGAATCAGGCACGACCGATGTGGTCGCATTTCATGTGGTCACCATGGGAAATGCTGTGAGCGTAGCTGCAGCACGACTCTTTGCGAAGGACGCCTACCGCGATTACCTCGAACTCCATGGGCTTTCTGTCCAACTCACGGAAGCTCTAGCCGAGCATTGGCATGCCCGAGTTCGAAGTGAATTGAGTTTTTCTAACGAAGACGCAACTGAACTACAGCAGATTCTTGACCAAGGTTACCGAGGCTCTCGCTATTCGTTTGGGTATCCAGCTTGTCCTAACCTTGAAGACCAAGTGCAACTCTGCGACCTTCTTGACCCAGCCCGCATTGGAGTTGAACTTTCAGAAGAATTCCAACTCCACCCGGAGCAATCTACGTCCGCTATCCTCGTGCATCACCCGGAAGCAAAATATTTCAATGCGCGTTGATAATCCAACAATCTCATTTGAATTCTTTCCGCCAAAATCCGCCGAGGGTGAAGCGAATCTTTTTGAAGCTATCCGTGAACTTGATGCGGTGAACCCCGATTTTGTTTCTGTGACCTATGGCGCCGGCGGGAGTACCCGCGAACGCACCATTAAAATTGCATGTGACATTTTCGAGACAACCGGTTACCGCACTATCGCGCATCTGACCTGCGTTGGAGCCACGAGAGTAGAGGTTCGCTCGATCCTGCCGAAGGCCCGACCGCTCCGTGGATAACAACACCAAAGGGGTTTACCTACGCAGATGAACTGGTCCAGATGGCTCAGTCATTTGGACCATTCGAAATAGGTGTGGCCGCCTTCCCTGATATTCATCCAGCTGCGACCAGGTTTGAGCAAGGTGTCGAAGTGCTTATGAGAAAAGAGGAACTGGGAGCAACATTTGCCGTTACGCAATTTGTGTTCCGGCCGGAGTCCTATGCGCGGCTCATCACCGAGTTAGCCCAGCGCGGCTCCGAACTGACTGTCTATCCGGGAATCATGCCGGTGACCAGTTTCCGACAATTCACGCGAATGGTCGATTTGGCCCATGGATAGATCCCTGACGCAATGATGGCCGATTTTCATCAGTTCCGGGACGATCCCACGTCAATCCGTGAGGTGGGGATTGATATTGCAACTCGGGTCAGCGAAGAAGTTCTCAACGCGGGAGCGGAAGGTTTGCATTTTTACACGCTCAACACAACTTTTTCCACGCTAGCGGTCATCAAGGGACTCGGTGTACGCGCGCACTAAATCAGTTATCCCAAGATTTTGCATTACAGGCACCTGGCTGGCCTCTTCCGGCACCTACCCGCTGGTCCAGCCTTCACGTTTGTGGGAGCCATCACAGAAGGGTTTGTTGGCACTGTGTCCGCAGCGGCATAGGAAAACAGTGTCTGTTTCCTTGACGTCATTGCCGGCTTCGTCCAAGACAGTAACCGACCCGCTCACCTGGTTGGGTCCGTCTTTAAGAGGGGTAATTGTTATTCGATCGCTCATGAGGTCATCCTATCTTTCTGATTTGAGTAGGGTTTCAACTTCTGGTTTGAGGTCTGCGGGTTTTGTTGTTGGTGCAAAACGCTGAACGGTTGTTCCATCAGGACTGACCAAAAATTTGGTGAAGTTCCACTTGATGCTTGAACCCAGCATTCCGCCTGAGTGGTCTTTCACAAACTTGAATACCGGGTGGGTCTTGGATCCATTGACATCAATTTTGGTTGAAAGCGGGAAGTTCACTCCGTAATTGATCGAACAGAACTCTTCAATCGCAGAGTCGTCGCCTGGCTCTTGGTGCGCAAACTGATCGCACGGGAACCCCAACACAACTAAGCCTTGGGGCCCGAGTTCTTGATAGAGTTTTTGCAGTCCGTCGTATTGCGGGGTGAAGCCACATTTACTTGCCGTGTTGACGATCAGCACTGGTTTGCCGCGGTAGGTGTCAAGGTCTACTTCATTGCCCTTGTTGTCGGTGAAACTCAGGTCGTACAGGGAATTCGGATTGCTCATGGGTTCATTGTCTCTCGTCGTTGGGTTTGGCGCATCCCAACGGCTAGGCTCACCGGGTGAATGAATCCAGTGTCCACCCCGAACTTCCGGCTCGAAAAAGCCGCAAGGGGCTGATCATTAGCATTGTGCTGGGCTTGGTCGTCATGGTGTTGCTCTTTTGGTTCATTGGTCAAAACGCCGAGGAATACCGCAAGGCATTCACCGAACTTGGGGCGATTGATCCGTTGTGGACAGTCTTGATTGGGGTTGCATCGTTCATCAACATTGCGATCTACCCGTTGACCGCCATTGCAGCTATTCGCTCCTTGAGTTACTTGCATGCATCCCTTAGTCGCCAAGCTGGCTTCACTCTCAGCAACATTATTCCTGGCGGTGGTGCTGTTGCGGTTGCAACGCAGTACGCGGTTTTGGCCAAATACGGAGTCCCGCAAGCCCGTGCGGCCGCAGCTGTTTCCGCGGATGCGATATTCACATATTTATTCACACTCGGTGCACCATCAATTGCCGTGACTCTATTGGTGTTTGAAGGCCGTTCAACTGGCGGTTTTGTGACCACTGCCTTGATTGGCTTAACAGCCGTAATTATCTCCGTGATCGTGATCGTGGCGGTACTTCGAAGTGAAAATGCTGCTCGCAAAATCGGTGGTTGGGCACAGAAACCACTCAATGCAGTTCTGGGAAAATTCAAGAAAGCAGCGCCTGATGTTTCGAGCATTTTGGTCCAGTTTCACGAACAAGCAGCAGATTTAATAAAGACCCACTGGAAAGCGCTGACCATTACAAATATTGCCGCCCAGATGGCTCCAATGTTGGTGCTGTGGGCAGCGCTCGAAGGCTTGGGAGTGACTCACGCCCAACTATCTTTGGTTGAACTTTTCGCTGCCTTCTCAATTGCGCTGGTATTGACAGCGTTTCCTATTACCCCCGGTGGGCTTGGAACTGTCGACGCGGCCCTCATTGGATTATTGATCGCATTTGGTGTGGACAGTTCAACGGCGGTCGCAGCGGATCTGCTGTGGCGCCTGGGTTGGTTCTTACCCCAATTGCTCGTTGGTGCGCTTGCAGTTGCCAAGTACGGCTGGGATCGCAAGCAGGGTCGGCACGCAACTTCTTAACTTGTTCTTTCTTGGTGCAATGCTTTGAAGTCGTTCTTTTGACACACTCCAGAAAAACTGGGGTGGTTGTTGCTGACGGGCTAGCCATCGTCAGTGACGTGAGACTGTCAGTAATGACTGTGACGAGGGACTCCACGGAGCTCGGGACAACCTCGGGACAACCTCGGGATGTTGGTTACAGGAGACGCACATCTAAAAGCGGGGTCCTGCCACAGACCTGTAACCTTGGTAAATAATCCACTCTCCAATTGCATAATAACGACTTTGAGCGTTTTTCTCTGTAGTCAGTTAAGTACATAAAGACTGGGACTCTGGAAACAAACTTTAGGAGTTTTTCGCGAAGTTCCTTCTTGAAATTTCTATTCTCTTTCTCAGTTTTCTTATCTACATCACTCTTCGGTTGCTTTTCTCTCTCGAGCTTGTTGAGTGCCTTCTCTGAATTAATCACCTTTGTTAAGCCTTTGCCGAGATTTCGGAACGGTTCAATTTCTCCTAGAGCTTTGATGATGGCTAGATGGTTCAGCAATCGTTCGATGGTGTCGTTATCAACTCTGAATAATGGGGCGCTCTGCCAACGCCGAGTAAGCATTGTTGCTCCAACTCAAGAGGCAGCAATATCAAGCTCTTGGATGACACGTGGACCGGGGAGCAGGCCTACGTTGCCCCCATTCGCGGCAAAAATGTGAATGCGCTGCATCTGGTTTCCGGTAGTGATGAGAAGGTGCACGAAGCCTTGCGCGGGGTGTTGTAATCCGGTGACCGGGCACGCTCGGAGGCACTCACGAAACTGGGGACCCGACATACCCTCGAGCAACGCACAGACACGACACCATCACTGGCTCAGCGAACCACGAAAACCTTACGGATCGACCGTCCACGCGTCGGCGCCGGGGGAAGCGCGAGTGCGATAACAGCGCCTACGCGAGTGAATCCAGTTCAGGCCAGCGTGACCCCACCCGCTGTGTAGTGCTTCCTGGGTTCACCTCGGTGGGAGGAGAAAAATATTTATGAAAACACTGTTGCCCGTCAGGAAACTCATGTATCCTGCCGTGATCGATGAGTTGAGGAGACTAAATGCGTACGAAAAAGACAGGACTCATTGCTGGAGGAGCGGCGTGCCTCGTCGTACTTGCGGCATGTGGTAGTTCCGATGATGCAACTGATTCAGGTAGTGGTGCAACCGAGCTCAACGCATTGGTGTGGTGCGATCACACCGATCCGGCGTTCCTTGCACCCTTTGAGGAAGCCAATGGTGTGAAGGTAAATGTTCGAGATTACGACGGCACTGGTGTGGGCCTGGGTATTTTGGAACAGTCACAACCAGGCGATTGGGACGTGATGGTGGTAGACACTGTTGATGTTCCCCGCGTTGCAGAGGCTGGTTGGTTGGCGCCTTTGAACGCAGATGATTTTCCCATGGGCGATTTCTGGCCCGAGGTGCAATTGCCAGAATTGCATGAAGTTAACGGAGAACTTTTTGCGGTTCCCGAAAAATTTGGATTCAACACAATTGCTTTTAATGGCGAGAATGTGGATGCGGAATCGTTGCGCGATCTCAGCTTCTTGTGGGATCCATCTCTGCAAGGAAAAATTGCGATTTACGATTACTACATCCCAGTCATGGAACTCGTTGGCCTGGACCTAGGAATTAAGCCCCAGGATCTCACCGCTGCTGATCTACCAGCGATTGAGACTCGCTTAAGCGAACTTCGTGGCCAGGCTGTCGCGGTAGGCGATGTTGTCTCTTCCCAGACTGCGCTAGCGACCGGCGAGGTTGACGTGATCGTGGGTGGCGGGGAGTTCGCAACAAGCGTGTTAAACCAAGAAAACCCCGAACTTGACTGGATCCTTCCAGATCAGGGTGGTATTCGTTGGCAGCAAGCCATCGGTGTGCTTGCAGACTCTACCAAGACCGACCTTGCGACGAAGTTCGTTCAGTACGTTGTGAGCTCGGAAGGCCAGGCAGGGCTAGCAACATCGTCGTGCTACTGGGGAATGCCAGCTAACTCAAAAACGGTCTTGACCGATGAGCAAAAGAAATTGTTGCGCTGGGATGAGCAAGCAGGATTTATTGCCAACTCATATCCGTACTTCATCCCCGATGCGGAACTGGATTCACAGATGCTTGATGTCTGGACGCGAGTGGTCTCGGGTGCATAGTGAAAAGATCTGCTCTTCAAGGCTGGACCCTTTCGGGCCCAGCCTTGATAGTGACCGGAGTGTTATTCCTGGCTCCGATGGCACTCGTTATTGTCTATAGTTTTTGGCAACGGGTGGGTGGTTCCATTGATCAAACGCCGACGTTTGCCAACTATCAAAAAATTCTTTCAGATCCCACATTTGCAAACTCGTTAATCAACTCACTTCAAGTAGTGGCCCTCACCGTCGTTATTAGCGTGTTGGTTGCCTATCCATTTGCATATGTGATCGCCTACAAGGTGCCATCCAAGTGGCAAGGGCTTTTGCTGTTGCTCGCGGTTTTGCCTTTTTGGACCTCTTATGTGGTTCGTAGTTACAGCTGGTTGCTCGTATTGGGCAAGCAGGGCGTCATCAACAACACACTTACATCAAGTGGGCTCATTAGCGATCCGATCTCACTTGCGAACACCCGAACCGGGACGATCATTGCTTTCGTGCACTTTTTCACGATGGTGTGCGCACTCACAATCTACGCAAGTTTGCGACAAATCCCAGACAGTTATCGCAAGGCTGCCCGTGACTTAGGTGCTTCACCGTTTCGCACTTTCTTATCGATAACCCTTCCATTGAGTTTGCCAGGAGTGGTTGTGGGTGCTTTTCTCACTTTCGTCCTAGCTATCGGGGACTTTATTACGCCACAAATTGTTGGTGGAGGCAATGAATTGCTGCTTCCTCAAGTGATAATGCTTCAAATTAACCGGCGTGGAGACTTCCCTTTGGCCGCCGCGTTGTCAGTCGTATTGCTTCTTCTGGTCGCGACTGTTTATCTCATTAGTGCGAAGAAACTGGTTCTCAGGAGACCCACGTGAGATTACGATGGATTCGCGGATTAATTCCGACGCTGTACTTGGTTCTCATTTACGCGTTCATTCTGTTACCCGTCGCAGTTTTAGTGCTGTTTTCATTTCAAGCCACGGCATTGCCAATTCCACCATTTAATGGACCGTCATTGCGGTGGTATGAAGAATTATTTGCAGATGACCGAATGATTTCTGCGTTGTGGCACTCGGTGATCGTTGGTGTGATCTCAGCGCTACTGGCCACACTTGTTGGGTTTCTTGCCGCTTACGCATTGACTCGATTTCGCCCACGAGGTTCCCAAGTCTTACGGGGATTAATCATGTCACCGCTGGGGGTGTCCTACTTGGTTATCGGCTTTGGCTTGTCTATTTCAGCAAATCAACTGGCCTTGGGGAAGTCCTTGTGGATGGTCATTGTCGGCCACGTGGTTGTCAATATGCCACTGGCATTCGCCATCATTATGAGCCAGATAAAGGAAGAGGACATCTCATACGAAAAAGCGGCCCGTGATCTTGGAGCGGGTGAGTTCACGGTTATTTTTCGGGTAGTTACGCCGATCCTGGCTCCTGGTTTGTTGGCCGCATTTCTTCTCGCGTTCACCCTGTCATGGGATGAGTTCATCATTTCGCTACTACTCACCCAGTTTGATGTGACGCTGCCGGTTGAAATTTGGTCGGCGTTGCGTACTGGTCTGAACCCACAAACAAATGCGGCAGGCACGTTGGTATTCGTTATTTCGGTAGTTGTACTTGTGTCGGCTTACGCCTTCACACGAAGGCGTAAAGGAGCCCGCACATGACAAAAGGTTCGCACGTTTCTATACAGGGAATTGACAAGTTCTACGGGCACAACCAGATCCTCGATGACATAAACCTCGAGTTCACTGCAGGTAGTTATGTGGTGGTTTTGGGCCCCTCTGGCAGCGGAAAGACAACGCTGCTGGCCATCTTGGGTGGCTTCGTTGAAGCAACACGAGGCAGCGTTGTCATTGATGGCACCGATGTCACCAACGTCACTCCATCTAAACGACCAACGACAACTGTTTTTCAGGACTACGCACTGTTCCCGCACATGTCCGTGGGGCAGAATGTCGGTTTTGGTTTAGCAATGCGGGGTATTAAAGGTGACGAGCGGCAACAACAGATCGAGGAAGCCCTTGAACTAGTGGGACTGCCGCACGTCGCTGATCGAAATGTGACGACACTTTCAGGGGGTCAGCGGCAACGAGTTGCCTTAGCCCGTGCCCTCGTTGTGAAGCCCCAGGTCCTGCTACTTGATGAGCCACTAGGAGCGTTAGATCTTAAACTTCGGCGACAAATGCAAGAGGAACTCGCCCATTTGCAGCACACGGTGGGCACAACTTTCATTCACGTCACCCATGACCAAGAGGAAGCCATGGCATTAGCTGACTCCATCGTAATTTTGCGAGACGGGCGGGTAGAAGACTCCGGCGAGCCCGAACGCCTCTACACCCGACCCGCAACGGAGTTCTCGGCTGTATTTATGGGGGATAGCAACGTGTTACCCGCGCATGCGAGTGCGAACGCATCTGGTGGATGCGATATCAACATTGATGGTTTAGCAGCAAGCTTTGATACTCACGTGAAAGTCCCTAAGGAAGTGCTCGTCTCGATACGACCCGAATATCTCAGGGTAGATCGCGCAGGAGAGGTTGACCTTGGCGTGTGGCGGATTCAGGAAAAACATTTCTTAGGCCCGATTCAACGCCTCGTACTTGCAATGGGAGAATCGCAACTCAATCTGGCTCTGCCACCAACACACAATGTGACCATTGGTGAGGACGTTCACATCAGCGTCGATAAAAATTCGATAGCACTCTTTACCCGTGAAGGGAAATCTGCATGAGCAAGAATGAAAGCCGCGAAAATATTGGACCCCTTGATGCTTCTTTGACTCCGCGTTTTGCTGGACTCTCCACGTTCGCTCGGCTACCACGTATCGATGAAGTCTCCCACGTAGACGTAGCAGTGCTTGGAGTTCCCTTTGACTCTGGCGTCAGTTATCGGCCAGGGGCGCGCTTTGGTCCTTCTCACATCCGCGAGAGTTCACGCCTGCTTCGGCCCTACAACCCGGCCCAAGATGTTGAACCTTTCAAGAGCCAACAAGTCGTTGACGCGGGGGATTTGGGGTGCAATCCTTTCAATATTGATGAGGCGATATCTACTATCCAAGTGGGCGCACGCGCACTGCTTTCCCAGGGCGCGCGTTTGATGACAATCGGTGGCGATCACACGATCGCTCTACCGTTGCTTCGCGAGATGGTCGCTGTGCACGGCCCGATCAGTGTTGTGCATTTCGATGCGCACTTGGATACGTGGGATACCTATTTTGGCGCACCAATCACCCATGGAACGCCGTTTCGTCGGGCTTCAGAGGAAGGATTACTCGACCTTGAAGGCTGCATGCATGTTGGTATTCGTGGGCCATTGTATGGCCCGCAAGATTTGCTTGATGACGAACATCTCGGTTTTGCTGTCATTACTGCAGACGATATTGATCAAGCTGGTGTCTCCACTGCAATAGAGCGCATGCAGGCTCGAATATTGGACAGGCCGGTGTATGTGTCAATTGATATTGATGTGCTTGATCCCGCTTTTGCTCCGGGCACAGGCACTCCAGAGGCTGGTGGAATGACGAGTCGTGAACTTTTACGCATGGTAAGGGCATTTGCGGGCATGAATCTTGTTTCAGCGGACTTAGTTGAAGTAGCGCCCGCCTACGATCATGCTCAAATAACAGGAATTGCAGCATCACATATGGCCTACGAACTCATCAGCGCCATGGCCCCACGTAGTGCGAAGGAATGATGAAGGGTGTGCCAGAGCCGGCTAAGAAATTATCGCCATCGCACGGATGGGTGCACCGTCCGCGCCAGCAATTTTCAACGGCAACAAGGAAATAGTTGCCTCGTTGGTGCCGATACTAGAAATGTTTGTGAGGTTTTCTGCAATGACACACCCAGCTTCCAACAAGACAAAGTGCGCTGGGAATTCGTTGTCCTCACCCAGTTGAGTTGGGTCAACGCTGAGAGCATCAATAGCGATGGTTGTTACACCAGCGTCCACCATCGCGCGCGCAAGGTCGGGAGATATCCACGGATGCACGAAGTACTCTTTCGTTCCCCAGAGAGTATCCCAACCCGTCTGAATCACAATAATGCGGTAACTGCGCCAACGGGGGTTCGCGTCATCAAGATGCGTGACGCTAATCTCACCACAACCCACGTGACGCACGTCGATAATGCATCCCAGTCCGTAGAACCGCTCCAAGGCAATCTCATCAATGCGCAGCCCCGATGTGAGGAAGTGAAATGGGGCATCAATGTGAGTACCGCTCTGGGATCCCATGTGCACCGAGAGCACACTAAACCCGTCCTTTTCGATGGTAGCGGCAGGTTCAATCTGCACGACTGGATCGCCGGGATACACCGGCATCCCAGTGAACAGCGGGTGAGAAAGATCAACAAGAATCGGAATAAACATAACGTAACCTTAATGAAATGGCGGAACTAATGGCGCGGTTAGACAGCATTGATCAGTTCGCGGATTCCTTAGTGCAGGCGTTTGGGTCGAACAGTGTCAGTGACTATTTCGACCACTTCGCGCAAGATGCAACGTTTATCTTTTACACGCACGAGAGCATTATGTATTCGCGACAGGACTACATTAACCTTTGGGACCGGTGGGTGCGCGAGAGTGATTTTTCCGTGATCTCATGCGTTACCCAGAATCGCAACGTTCAATTCGTGGGCAAGTCAACTGCAATCCTTACTCATGAGGTAACGACAGTAGTGAGTGTTGATGGAGCGCCCGAGGAACTTCACGAGCGAGAAACCATCGTTTTTCATAAGGACTTGAACGGCTGGCAAGCCGTTCATGAGCATTTGTCCCCAGCGGTGCCTAAGCCGGTTCAAGAATGAGTACCTCTGCTGGCTCAGCGGCAACTGTGAGCGCATTGGGGGAGCGGCTGAAGAAAGCTCGAGATGCGCAACGAATGACGTTAGATGTGGTTGCGCAATTATCGGGCTTGACTAAGGGATACATCTCCAAGCTTGAGCGAGGCATCGCACAGCCCAGTGTTGCCAGCCTGGTAGACCTCTGCGCGGCACTGGGATTGTCAATGGGTGACATGTTCGATCCAACGAGTGATCAGGATTTGGTGCGTGTCGAAGATCGTAATCACATTCCATTTGGTGGACTAAAGTTGAAAGAAGCCCTCTTGACCCCGCAACGAGAGCGAAGACTTCAGGTTATTTCGACTGAGATTGAACCTGGAGGTGGGAGTGGTGCTGGACTCTACGCACTCCCGTGTGAAGTTGAATTTGTTTATGTTGTTTCTGGGGAATTAACATTGACGGTGAACACTTCCATGTTTACTTTGCGTACCGGTGACGCGATGACTTTTAACCCACGCGATGAGCACGCATTCTCTAATGGCAGCGACACGAAACAATGTGAAGTGCTCTGGATTTTGGCTCCTTCGTTGCCTCATCACGATCATTACCCTTTGTCATAGCGTAAGAGTAGAAAGTTCTTGACCGCTTGGGATTCGAAAATCCATCACCATCGTGTAGTTGTTCAATAAGCTTGGGCAAACCCCTTTGATCGTGCGCTATTGGTGGGTGGGTGGATCAGAACCAGGCGTACCAATTCGAGGTGCCGGGGGAATTCTTGTGGCCACCCAAGAGCGGTTTGCGGATCTTGTACAGCGGATCCAGGAGAGCGCCTCAGGAGTGTCGAACTCGGTGTCGCACACCGGACACAGACTCGAGTGACGGCGAAGTCAGGAAGTGGACCCGTACAACTCTGGGAGGAGTTCGACCAATGGCTCGTCGTGGACCTCGTCGGTGGGGCGCGAGAGGTAGAAGTCTGCGTGGTAGTACCCCTCGGTCTCCTTGCCTTCCGGGTCGACGCCGAGCTCGCGTACCTTCGCCATCGCCCACTCCTGCTCGTCGGGTCCGGTGAACCGACGCTGTGGAAAGGTCTGTGGCAGCCGCTCGGTCTGCAGCCCGTGGTCGTCGAGGGAGTCGATGATCGGCCCATAGTCGTAGGTGCGCAGGCAGAACGAGGCTACCCAGACGTCGTCGCGAGCCGCATCGAGGAGCTGCTGGAAGGTCCGCTCGGTCACGTAGCCGACGCCACCGGTCGTGGTGATCAGGTCCACCTCGGAGACCAGCGAGGTGAGCTCGGGGGAGGCCGGGTCGACCTCAAGGTTCTCCGCGAATCCGGCGTTGATCGAGCCTGTCATCACGGCGTACTCGACGGCGTTGGCAGCCACGTCCAAGCCGACCACGACCGCGGGGTCGGGTACGGCGTACTCCTTGAGCAGACGCTGGTCCGCCTCGATGAGCTCCACCGTGGTCAGGTCCTGCTCGGCGGCCTCGCGGTAGTGGTCGTAGATGTCGGCGAGGTCGAGCTCGGTCTTCATCAGGGTTGAGACCACGCCGTAGGAACAACACACATCGAGAATTCGTGGCCGTTGTTTGGCCGCAGTGTCACGAGCCCCGAGCAGCCGGGTGAAGAGGTCGGCACCATGTTGGGGGATCACATAGTCGAACGGTTGGAGTTTGGCGAAGTACGCCCGCGGGTCCCGCTGGTCGTAGATCTCGCCGAAGTCGGCCTTCTGGAGCGCTCTGCCCGAACTCATGGTCCTCCTGCAGGTGTCTGCCTAGTCGTCTGTGTCCTACTCACTGTAGGGGTTCGGGGTTCTTCGCACTTAAGCGAGGTCTTTGACCGCTGATGGTCACGCTGCCGTGGTGGCCGCGCCGTGCATCATTATGCGCCTTTCATAGTTGGCCTGGTTTCGCAATGCCACAGGCGACGCGTTTGCTTTGCTTGCTGACGCGGTTTTAGCCCTCGGTGTCACAACTTCTCGATTGTGCTCGACGCCTATCATCGTGCTCAAGCCCGACATCCAAAACCTTGAAACTAGGCAAAGCAAACAACGATGTCGTACGGTCTTCCATAGTTCATGTCCTCGCTGCTAGTGGTTAGAGAACCACCAGCATGTCGAGGAGACGAGCCTCACATCAGGACGTCACCCCGCTTAAGTGCGAAGAGGCCTTAACAGACACTAGATGATGTCCCACAATTACTTGCGAAGCATCAGAAACGACCGTTTGTGACACACTCGAATTGAGCCATTTATTTCACCCGGCGCGCCGGGTCACAACCCTGTCCCAAAACCTCGCGTGCTTGAACGACCTCATCGACGAGTTATGCGACGCTAAGCCACATGAACAATTTGATCGGTTACGCCCGTACATCCTCCACAGAACAAAACCCCCAACTCCAACTCGACGCACTCACCGCTGCGGGATGCGCGCGGATCTTCACCGAATCCGCTTCCGGTATGAAAACCAGTAGGCCTGAACTGGACGCCGCCCTGGACTATCTACGGCAAGGGGATCAGCTCGTCGTGTGGCGCCTCGATCGCCTAGGACGATCCCTGCCGCACCTGTTGGAAGTTCTCGCACAGCTCGACGGGCGCGGGGTCGGTTTCCGATCCTTAACCGAAGCCCTCGACACATCCACATCCGGGGGCCGGCTGGTGTTTAGCGTGTTCGGGGCGATCGCCCAATTCGAACGCGAACTCATCACCGAACGCACCCGCGCAGGACTCGCGGCCGCGAAAGCCCAAGGGCGCGTAGGTGGGCGACCACGCACCATGACGGACGCGAATGTGGACTACGCGCGGGATCAACGCACTGGGGGCGCATCATGGAATGACATTGCCGCATCCCTACGAGTCAGCCGATCCACAGTGCAACGGGCATTAACGAGTTGATTTATGGTCGACTGACCGGCCGGCAGGAAGTACACACATATCGTGCGGCACACCATATGCTACGCTTCGGTGGTGAAGATCGTTCGGACCGTTCACTTCCGCCAGGAGCAGCAGGCCGACGACATCACTGAGGATGAGATCGCGCTGGCCTGGACCCGCCCGGAGCTGGAACGAGAGTCCCAGGACCACCCTGGTGCGCTGGTTCGGACCGCCGCCGTTCCAGCCGGCTCCCGGGTCACCGTGGTGGGCCGGCTCGCCGAAGAGACCTTGATCCTCATAACGACGTGGAGGCACTGATGGACGTGACGATCGATCTCGTCGCCGACGCTGCGGCGATAGTGTGGGGCAAGCGGGCCGCGGGCGCCAGCAAGACCGTGGACGTGCCCGGGCGTGGGGTGCGGCTAATGCTGTCCGAGGCCGGCGACGTCGTGGGCGTCGAGGTGCTGGGCTGGAGCGCTCGCACCGCGGACCCGTCCGAGGTGGCGGTCCGCATCGCCGGCGTGGCCGAAGTACTCGCTGCCGACGACCCGCTCGCCCTCGCCCTCGCCGCGATGGCCGCCGCACCCCCGTCGACCAGCCCGGCCGGCCGGCCGGCCGACGATGATGGACAGCCGATGCTCACCGTCCGCGAAGCGGCCGCGCTGATCGGCAAGGAACGCTCCTGGATCACGCGACAGCTCAACGCCGGCGCGCTGCGCGGCCGCAAGATCGGCAACCAGTGGTGGACCACCAGGGCCTGGTGCGACGCATACCGGGCCCGGCCGGTGCCATCACCAACGCCACCCCGTGCCGCCAGCGGCGGGTAGGCAGGCACCTGGGTCTCCTTCGAGTCGGGGGTGGGGTTCGGGGAGGAACGGTACAGAAATTGGCGTTAGCCCACTGTGCACCCCGGTGACCGGCGGGGATGTCCCTCGGCTTAGTGACAAGGCGTCTCGCCTCCGGGCCGCACTTAGGGCAGCCCTTGGTGTCAGGACCGAG
>JBDNFH010000033.1:0-4861 GCA_041689915.1 Candidatus Nanopelagicales bacterium
ATCTCGAGCGCCCGGGTAAATGCATACACTGCAGCATCCACCTGCTGCATGGCCAATCTGACCGCAGCGAGCTGCTGCCAAAGCCACGCGTCCTCGGGGCCAGCGTCAGTGCCGAGGGCAATGGCCGATGTCAGCGCCTCGAGTGCCGCGCCTTGATCCCCGAGCGCCAGGTTTGCACGCGCCAGACCACGCCATGACGGCGCACTTAGGGGCTGCAGACGCGATGCAGTCTACGACGCGAAACAGCAAGGAAACAGCCAAGACCAACCGACGTGCCACTGACAACGCCAAAGCCGTCGACGTATTCGTTGCCGCCAAGGGCGAAATCGACGCGATGCTTGAACGGTTGGCTACCCTTAGCGGCAACCATTTCGACGCACACCCGGACGAGATCAACTGGGGTCATGTTGGCACTCTGACCCATTACGCCAGCCAACTGCGCCAGATCACCGACACGGTGTTCAAGGAAGGCGAACACGCAGAATAAGGTCGGTCTATTTCCCCCAAGCCCCCAGCCGGGGGCTTGGGGGCGTAGCAGGCAACGCATCCCACGTGCGGAGCCAGAGATGCCGAAGTTCACCGTGACATTGATCGAAACCCTTACCCACCGCGTGGTGGTTGAAGCGGCCAATGAATCTGCAGCCGTGCACGCGGCTGAAATCTTCCTGACCGAAACGGATCACAATGATGACCATCTCTTTGTGACCAGTGGTTATCACGCCATCAATACGGAAGCCGCCACTGTCGACGCCCAACCTGATGCGAAAGACGAGGCCTGACATGCCGATTGACCGCGCCCAGCGCCGTCAGATCGAACAGTGATGCCATCACTGCCGCATGTGACGCCGTACGCCTCGGCGCTTGCGATGATGCCATCGCCCAGCAATTGCGCATCGCGGCCTTTCTTGCCCAGAATGACATGTAAGGAGAACCAGTCATGACGAAATTGACAGAAACGCAAATCATCATCCTGACCGCCGGTGCTCAGCGCCCCTACAATATTGCCATGCCGCTGCCAAAGGGTCTGCACGGTGCTTCGGCGAAGATGGCCGTTACCAAGATGATCGAACGTGGTTTGATAGAAGAAGTCGACGCCGACATTCGCAAAGGCGAGCCCCTCTGGCGTGAAACGGGGGGTGGTAACGGCACAACGCTCAAAGTGACCAATGCCGGGCTGACCGCAATCGGGATCGTGCCGGAACCAATGCCCCCGGTAAATCATCCTCTGTCCAATGATGCCAATCTCGCACGCCCCGCCTCACGCCCGGGCACGAAACAGGCAAAACTGATTGCGCTCCTGAAAGCGCCGGAAGGTGCCACCATGGAGAACCTCATCGCCGCCACCGGATGGCAGGCTCACACCTTGCGCGGTGCCATATCGGGAGCGCTGGGCAATAAACTCGGGCTCACCGTGACCTCCGCCAAGGAAGAGGGCAGGGCCCGGGTGTACCGGATCAGCCGAGGAGTAATGTGACGCGGAGATCTGCTGGCATCATCACCCGCGTCACTCCCGAAAGCGCAGCAGCCACTGTGAATGCGAGCAGTCGAACTTGACCAAGCTGGCCGTGTTTTTGTTTAACCGATCTGCGTATGCCGCAAGGCGTGCCAGGCACCGATGCGCGGTCGATCAGGCAGTTAAACCTTTATCCTGCGAGGTGCAAAACCATGTCCGTGACGGGGCACAGCGCTGTTTCTAACACCGTTTAGCGGTGTGGATTTGGCAGGGTGGATTTGGCCAAGTGGATTTTCTGGCTTCCACGAAAAATCCAGCAGTTTGAAATGTCGATCATCTAAGCTACTGATATTTATATAGTTATCTCATTCCATTATCGCTAAGTGGATTTGGGTGGATTCCCCCACGAAATCCACTTTCGCTAGCGAAGTGCCGCGCTCAGCCCCCCCGTATACGAATACGGCCCGGGAGGAACCATGCCGGGGGGGCTGCGGACGCTACCGGCCCATTGCTGCCGGTCGGCAATGAAGCGGGACTGGGGCGGGGTTGCTGGGACCGGTCACTCGGGCTCTCCGCAGCGATTTCCACCGGGCAATGTCAGTGTTATGGGACACCGCGAAAAATCGCGTAGAGGCTCTCGCCAAGGCGAATCAACTAGGTGCGATCACTGCCACACGACGTCCAGTTCATCGTCGTGGTCGAGGGGCATCAGCATCATGACTTCACGCGATGCGAATAGTCGTCCCGGCCTTTTGCGAGAGGCATCATATCCGAATGTTCCATCCGACATGAGCATTTCGATTTCATCACGGGACTTCTTTTCGATCAGCCCAAGAACATACTGGAAGAAAAAGTGAACGTCGTGATAGCGACCAAGCACCCCCGAAATGTCAAATACCGACTCCTTTTTCTTGAACAGTTCAAGGATTGGGTCTCCGCCTCTCTCATAGAGTGGAGTGAATTTGTCGAAGAATATCGTTTCGATGGCATCTTTTACCGGATCGATGTTTCCGTGCAAGTGATGGTTTCTCCGATCCATCACCCGCTTGAATGCTTTATACTCGGCACAATTCTGATCGATCCCACGCGTGAAACCCTTGCACTTCAAATGCAGATCAAAGACGCGCGTGTCGATTGGCTGTTGGATGTAGTGATCATACTGCCGCTGGTTCTGCTTGAGTTCATCCCTTTGCGTGAGAAAGATCACTAGATTGACGAATGCTTCTGCAAGGACAGGCGTAATCAGATCGAGTGATAGGGAGGCGCTAAAGACGCGGTTGGCACGTTGGCCGACTTCCTTAACCTGCGCGTAATACCGCTGCATCCCTTCCTCGGTATTTCGCTTGTGTGGGGTGTAGTCGGGTGCGTCGGCTTCTTCCGTCAACACCTCGTGGAACCCTGCACAGGCATCCGCAATCATGACAAAGCGGTTGGATACGATGCTCCACTTCTCAAGGGTAGCACCAACCTTTGCCATTTCCACACTGCACCGCCCGAAGTCGCCCTTCAATGCTTTTGCGAATTGCACCCAATCCTCGGGAGACATTATCTTGCCGTCGATCTGGACCTGAACGTCTCTATTGCCACCTTGGATGATCATCATGATCGACCCTGCCTTGATCATGTAGTCCCAATGCACAAGGTTATCGCTGTCACGCGGCTTCTTAACGAATGTCTGAAACCCGTATGGAGGCCCGAAACGGCTAACCAAGTATTTATAGACGGCCAATGGCGAAAGGTGCTTTCGGAAGACAAGGATGCTGCCTATCGGTTCGCCCTTCTTCGCCCTCGGGCGATTTTCCAAGTAGTCGGTCATCTCGCCCGGTTCAGGCTTCTCCCATCTGTCGGGCGTGAAGATCATCGCTAACGGGTCCTACTTTGAAAGTACCAAGAATATTTAGGGGACGGGCAGCAGTACAAGGCGCAACCGCTGCCCAAGTGACGTTTTCTAAGGCACCCAAACAGCGGCGGGTGCAGCCGGTGCCATATCTCCGATGAAGCGGCTCGCTTGCAGCACCGCCGTTCCATAGTTGACGTAGGCGGGTGCGATTCCGGCATTCATGGCGGTCGCCAGAGGCATTTCTTGCGAGTAGGTCAGGATCAGCGTTCCCGGCCTTCCGTTGGCGGGGTCGGCCTTCACCCGCGTTATGCCCACGAAAAAAAGCCTGCGCTGTTCTTCATCGTAGTGCTGCTGCTCTATTGGTGTGAGTGGCCCTTTGGGCGCTCTCGGCAGCAGCCCGTTTACACAACCCGCGATGATCGTGACTGGTGAACTCAGACCCTTGCTCTTATGCAAGCTCATGATGCGGACTTCTTGAACGTTGGTCGAGATTTCCGGCTGCGTGATCGCAGCGATCAATTCCCTGACCAGCGACGGCGCATCCATCGTTGGGTCAGCCGTGATCAATCCGACTGCGATCTCCCGCAACTCGCGTGTCTCTGCTTGCCCCGCCGGGAATAGTGTGTCGACCACCGCAGCCAAATCAGGCAGCGCCGCTAGTGCATTTAGATCGGCCACAAGCGCATTGAAGGCTGTTTCGATTGGCTTCGTGTGAGGCAGGCTAAGGACGCCCGCGCTCAATTGGCTGAACACCTGCCACGGAGACAGCCCGTTTGCTTCGCAATAATCTCTGACACGCCGATAACCTGCCGCGTGGAAATTATGGCCGTCCTTGCCAACGAGCCAGCGGAGTGCAACCCGGTCATCTTGATTTGCGAACAGTTTGAGCAATGCGAAAGCGCGCTGTGCATCCTCATTTTCCAGTTCCGATTCCGTGTATTCGGAACGGGCGGGAACGCCACCTGCAAGCAACGCCTCGTAGATTGGTGTTCCGACGGCACGGCTTTGCGCAAGGACTAGGATGTCGCCAGCCGGTGTGCCTGCGGCAATCATCTGCTGAATTCTGGTCACGACGCCCAAAACCTCTCGGTCGAGGTTCGGGAATTGCAGAATGCTAACGACTCCCGGACCTTTCGCGGGAATGGATACGAGAGGGCGTGGCACCGGACGATGGACGTTGTGTGCAATAAGTGAATTCGCCATGTCAACGACTAGGGTAGGACACCGCTGGCAATTCACTAGACTCAGATCGTCCGCAGCAGCGTTTACAACCAGCCAGTCGCGGATGCCGTCTGGATGGGCGTGCTTGAAGCTGTAGATCGACTGGTCATCATCGCCCACGATGCAGACGTCGGCTGCATTGGATAGCAGTTCGATGATTGCCTGCTCGGCCTTGTTCAGGTCTTGAAATTCATCGACCAGAATGTGGTTGAACTCAGCGCGCTCGGGCGCGCCGGGATTGGCCGACAAGTAGCGGTAGACCTCCGGGATGACCTCGCCGATCAGCATTGCCTGATGGAAGCGTAGCCAAGCAAGCAGATCATGCTGAAAGGCAGCATCCTCTGGAG
>JBDNFH010000034.1:0-13189 GCA_041689915.1 Candidatus Nanopelagicales bacterium
CGTAGCGTATTCGGCTAATTGCTCTATCATCGATTTCATTGTTTGTGCTTGACTAATCATATTCTCCTCTTTATGTTTTAGGGTGCCTTCTTTACCTTCTCGTCGGCAAAAGCGACCGGCCCGAATGTCAGGCTGCTAGGGTGTTTAGCTACCCCTTGGGAGTCATTGCCGATGCGTGAAAGTTCGACGCATGTTGTCTGAAGAAATCCGGCGACTGCAGTAATGTTGCAGGCATCCTGAATCTCCAGCGCCTTAGCTGCGAGTACTTTCGTACGTTCGCAAGGTTTAATAATTGACATTCAAAAACTACTTTCTAGATTTCTTTTCCGAGTAAAGACTGCCACTGAAGCTGCACTGCCGGACATGATTCATGGCCGCCAGCACTTTAATCACTTCCTCAACGTTCCCCTGCATAAACTCGCGAGGATAGCGGCACAGGTAGCCGACCATCTTTGACAGTAGAGGCCTGTCAACGAGACCCCGTACCCCGCAATCAGTGATTCCAGGGAGTTTAAGTTCAGGGGCCGACCCTCGCGGTATAATCATAAGGTTTCGGCGGCAAGCCACATAACCACCGCCCTCCGCAGGGTAAACTGAAATCACTGTCGCTGTGCCTTCAGCTTTCACCATGCGGGTCTCGCGTGTGCGGTTCTGCATCAACGATTTCACTGCTTCATTGACATCGTCGAACGTCTCACGATAGTAAGCTTCGAAGATATCAATTTCTGCCCGGGAATGTTGATGTTGTGGGCCGACGAATGCCGCACCGTTGATCTTGTTCCAGCACTTGAGTACTACCCTACGTCCCCAACAGAACGGACAGATTTTACCTTGGTTACAAGTGCGGTACGGTTTCGCACTTCGAGTCTTAACCCCAAGCGGCGGGCAGTTGCGTGCGTACTGTACGTTGACGCCTTGTAGTGGCGCATATCCGGCTTGCTTTAATATAGAAGCACGGGCTTTCCAGCGAACATGGACGCCATTAAGCATTCGACTGGGGTCGAGATTTTCATTGGGAAAGGCCAGCTTGAAATAAATGGCATTCCAAATCGCCTGATCTCCGTAGCCCTTTCCCACGTTACTGAAATCATAGACAACATCGCTCATGGTAAAGAGTAATCCCCTTGTAAATAATGGTGGTGGTGTAGTTGCTTCGCTCTAATCGGGAAGTCCGAATCAAGGAGGTTCACAAGTACGCAATCGGCCCTTCGCCGTCGTCAGGCTCCCCTGTTTCATTGAGCCTAAACACGCGAAGCTCGGACCCGCTGAGCTCCAACATAATGCTACAAGCCGTACCATCCGCGGTAATCACGCAAGAGTGCCTGTCTATTGTAACTTTAAGCAGACGGCATGCCGTCGCCGTCTTCACCTCAGGCGACGGATTAGCGTCAAAGATCAACCGCGTAAATATGCACCTCGGTCCCACACGAATAACGTCAGGCGGTAAGACGACACCAGGCGACGACTTCGAAGTACAGATCGCACCGTCTTGGATAGTCAACCAACGTGACTCTCCAGTGGCGTCGACTTCCGCCTTTGCTTTAAGTAAAGCCGTACACGCGGCCTCCGGCGTTACGCATAAAGCGTTAGACACCAAAACACCCAACAACGCCTTTGAAACGCAAAACTTATTGTTCTGGATATGCAACCAACGTACCTCTCCAGTGCGGTCAGCTTCCGTCCTCGCTTCAAGTAAAGCCGCATTCCAATCAGTAAATTCACAATTCATTTTATTTCCAATCTGAGTAAAATCCGTATAACATAACTATTTTTGCCCCATAACACAACTATTGGGACCCCCATAACACAACTACTGTATAACATAACTATTTGGCTCCCATAACACAACTACCGGGACCCCCATAACACAAGTAGTTGTGTTATGTAATAACATAACTATCATTGTGTTATTATCACTCTAAAGAGTGACCCTTACTCAGGCTCCTACTGTCGCCATCGTAAGCGTAGAAGAAACTTAAAAACTACTTTTTAGGTTTGTTACGGGATTTGCGTTTACTGAAACGCTTCCATTGTGGATGAGGTATTTTCAGTGAATCCAATAAACGACCGCATTCCGCGATCGTTTGCTCTCCAAAGTTCTCAATAGATAGAAGCTCGTCTCTTGTCAGTACCGACAACTCCCCGATCAGAAGGATATTGTAATCTTCGAGACAGTTCACAGTTCGCGAGCCTATACCGAGATTCGCTAAAGAGCTGGTTTTGATCTCGGCGATCCTTATTGCTTCTCGTTCGTCGTCCGATAGGAACGCATCCCATTCGGGATCTGGTAATTTGCGGGTACGCCGCTTGTGTGGTCCGGGACCGTATCGCTTCATCGTATTACTCCTGTTTAAGAAAGTCTTTCCAAAGCTGAGAAGGTTTCGGCCCTCTCTGTCCTTGGTACTTTTCGCTGTTGTAGGGGGTGGTCACGTTACCTTCGACGGGATTAAAATAGATTTGACAGATCCGCGTACCGGGATAAACACGTACAGGCTGTATTACACTGATTTCTAGCGTCCAGGTGCCTTTGAACCCCACGTCCCCGAAGCCTGCTGTGGCGTGTACGTTGATCCCCAGGCGGCCCACAGAGGACCTCCCTTCGATTCCTGGCACATATACCGGACTTTCGGTGTATTCGACCGTGGAGCCGATGTAGAGCGTTCCTGGCACAAGTACAAGGCCCTCGGCCGGGATGGTCAGTTTAGTCACTGGATTATCTACGGCCATGTCGAGCACGTCTAACCACTCTTCGAGTTCGATCGGAATCTGCTTACGCTTCTGCTGTAACCTTGGTTGGCTACGGTAAACCAGCAGCTCGGCACTGAGCCTGAGATCTACTGAGTTCGGGCCAACATGCTCAGGGCAGAACGGTGATATGGTGATATGTCCGAGTGCGATAGACTCGTTGATCTTATCTCCGCTAAGCATCAATTACTCACTTTCTTCGACCATTTCCCAATGGTACGTTTGTGGATGTTTTATGTTTTAGTGTAACACACGGAAAGTTATTGTGGTTCATTTCGATCGCGTTTTCGTTTGCTGATTGCGCGTCGTCTTTGTAGTGCAATGATCTCCTTTTGCCTTTTAGAGGTGATTTGCAGTGGAATGCTGCTTTTAAGTTCGTTTTCGCATATAGTTTGGCGATTACCAAACTCATCCCATTCAAGGTCCTGGCTGATTGCCAACTCAAGCAGTTGAGGTTCTTCCAGTAGCCAGTCGTACTCGTTGTAGAGTGATTCATAGATACCTTTACAGATCTCTAAACGTAAACATTCGACAGCGGTTTCGAATTCATCCACGAGTGCGCTGATTCGCGTGTGGTATATTAGGGTTTCCCAATTATCGTTCACGTACTGGACTTCATTAGGGAGGTCCCAGGCTACGACCGCACGGCAAGTATTTTCGTGAACATAGTTATGGTTTCCGATCCCTCTGTCGACAGAAGCCTCGTAAAGATAATCATCAGGGATGTGCCGAATAAACTTAAACTTACGGTCACTATCCTCAGGACCCACGGGACCCCGATCGATCTTGTGCCTCAACCATGGAATTAGGTTTTCCTTGCCGGTTTTGTAGTCCGTAGCGATAACGTTAGAAGGCTCTGTCTTTGTGTCCGACAGGAATTGAGCCACTAAATAAACGTCGATACTGGACGTGAAACTGGCACCATCTCCCTGCGAATCGAATCCTTGCCAGGAAATCTCGGCACCGATGAAACCGACCTGCTCAAGCGCTTCGGTCCACAACTCAAGCAAGCCCCCGGCCCAGTCTATGTCCGAACCCACTGCCCAGTCTCGCAGAAAATTCTCAGCCTTGACTTTAGCCTTGTGCTTATCTTGCTTGGTCTCAGCGAGTGTGATTAGATCTTGATAACTGTAAAGTGTGTGGTTGGTTACAACTGCGACTTTTCTCATAAATCCTCCAGACGTCTCTTACCTGAAGGGCGGCCCTTCATACCAAGAGACTAAAGAATAACGTTTTCCTACGGTCACCGGAGTTACTCGATGCTCAAGGAAGGATGGAAATACAATCACAGTCCCCTGTGATCTTAGTTTGGATTTTTCCGGTGGTTGTTCTTTCAACTCAAGATCACCGCCCGTATATTGGGCGGGATCAGTAAGTTGAACTACCATCGACAACTTGCGGTGGCTGCAGGTTGATTTGTTAGAGACCCAGAAAATGTCTTCGTGCCAATCATACTTTCCTTCGTATTTGGCGTCGTATTCCGTGAACTGAATCTCGTGAAAGTAGCCTAAGTCAAAACCAAATGCCGCATGGTTGGAACGACGAAATGCGTGCTCCATCTTTGCAGCCAACGGCGACCATTGCTCTGTGACGCGATCAAGCCATCGCACACGCGATCTGCGATAGTCGTCATTGACTCGATTTCCTTGTCCAAGACCGATACTTCCCGAAGTGTCTGGAACTTTGAGTCCTTGCTCTATAATCATTTGACACTCATCCGGTGAAAAATATCTCGGCCACAGTTGCCACCATGCGTTCATTGGGTTACTTTCTCGAAACATATTTGAAGGCGTAGCAATCAGGATTGTGATTGTCGCCCTTCAAGGTCTTAAACCAGGTGAAGCCCAGTTGTCGTAAAAACAATTGAGCTTCAACATTATTCTCGCATACTTCTACTGCAATGATCCTGCGACGTAGACCAGGCAGATTCATTTGAAGCTCGCGCATCATCTTGGTTGCGAATCCCTGCTTCCGATAAGCAGCTGAAACACCAAACTGTTGAATCATCACGATCTTCTTGTGTAGCACATAAAAGTTGTATCCAACTATTTCGCGACCTAACACCAGGACTTTCGGGATATGATCCGAACTGCCCATGAAGTCTAGAACTGCTTGCTCGGATAGCGACTCTTCAGCCGTAAAACACCGCCGAGATAAACTGGAGACTAATGAAGGTTCATTATTCTCGTTGTTGATCCAGCGGAGGGTTGGCCATAAAGGGTTGGTTCGTGCAATAGTCACGGCTTCCACCTCTCTATTGAGACGGATTGAAGTCGTAGACTGTCCGGCTAACCGAGCCGTCGACTGTTTCTACTCGTTCCTGAACATCATTCTCTTTAATCAGTTTCCGCGCTGCTTTACTCAGCAGATCAGTGAATGCGTTCAGTTCAACACTGTCACGCGGAATCCAATGCCAGTTAAGGATAAACCCTTTCCTGGTGAAATCCTCGAATATCCGCCACATCGCACCGTTGCGACGAGGCAGTACATCTCCGGAAGCTCCTTGGGCTCTGACGTACTCAGAGTCAGTCACAATGTGCACGTTAAGTATACGGCAGAATGCTCCTTTCTCTTTACGTCTCGCCTCCTCTCTGGAGGCAAAACAACTCAAAGGTTGAATGTAAGCCATCATCTCTGCCAGATTGACTGTGCCTTTCGACATACAGCCTGTCCAACATTCACGCCCGAAGGTTTCACGTACAACGGAAACACAACCCCAACCACACGCATAGTTGTAGTTAGAACCAGAACCGTCACCAACCAACAGGATGTCCCAATCCTCGATCCCTATTCGAGTAAGCATGTCCTCTAAGAGTTCACGCTTATCAGGATCAAGCGTCGCCGGGTTCGTTTTCGTTTTCGTTTTCGTTTTCGTTTTCGTTCTCGTTTTCGTTTGTTTTCTTGAGTTCGTCATATTCTTTACTTTTTGCGTTCAGTTCGCCCATTAGAATAGTCAGATTTTCTCTCGCCTGATTTTCGATTTCAACCGAGCGATTCATAATCTCGTCTAACAAAACCAAAGCCCCTTGGAAAGAGCCTATGATTGCGTCAACGTTTCTAACTGTCCCCTCGGGCCCTAACCACACACCCTTCTGTATATTCGGGGTTTGATTCAGACTACCGTAGTAATCGAAAAATATACCTACAGATCGCAGCATGTCACCATGCTTCTGGAAAGCCTCAGCCAGCGCAGGCCGAAGCAGCTCCACGATCTGCTGATCAAATGTGTGTCCGGGTATCTTCCCGTCCATAACTTTCTGCTGTTGCTCAGGATCGTCAGTTTGATCGAGTGCTTCTGCTTTTCGTATTTGCTCTTCTTCTCTATTCATAAGATTCATTTTCTTTTGTTTGAGGAATTTCTAGGTCTAGAACTGCTGATGGGGTGCGACACATCGGGTGAGTCACGTCGTTAAACACGTTTGAACATCGAGCCACGGCCAATGCGTATAGCGGCCATGTTAGCAGATGCCAGTCTCCACAGTAAATCAGCCAGCCGGTAGTAAACCCACCAACCCACACTGAGAGGCAGAACGGGCACATTAAGAGATCGCGAACGAAGTCCCAACCCCAGCCCTCCCAAAGCTCAACGCGAGCACGGCGTGAAGCAAAGATGCTTCCATGACGCCAAACTTCAACGATTTCCCAAGTGGCAAATGCTGCGACTAAAAACGTGAACCAGTTCATAACGATTACCTGTTAATGGAATCAACAGCCATCCAACCTACGATTAAACCGCCGACCATCGGAACCCAGTGGCTGTAAATTCCGACGACTGTTGAAATAAGAATCGAGACAAGTATTACTGCCCCAGTAATAAACAACAACCCTTCGAATCCTTCGATCTTTTTGTCGTGTTTGGGCATAAGCTAATCCTCACTTTCATTAGGAACTGTAGGCCATATAAAGAATTTAGCGCGGTCTGGTGCCTCTCCCCCTCCTTCAGCCAGTTGCGCTTTTTCGACTGTGTTACCAGTCGGGTAGTGGTTCACCAGCAGATCGCATGGTGCAAACCGTGAACGGTATTCAGTTGGTGTGGGTTCAAGCCCTTTACGCTTTTGATAACTAAGCGGGCTCCTTGAAGGTGTAGCCATCTTCGTACTCCTTGTGGTAAACTTCTTGCAATAGCTCCTGGTCTAAAGCATACCAGACACAGCGGAGGGCGAGAACGGAGCTGCTTTAGACAGGGAGGTTTTATGCGCACTGACGGCATGGATATCGAGCGAATGCAAGCAGTGCTTGCTAATCGCAAAACCAAAATACAAAGACAAACCGAAGAGCGCGTCGATGGAGTTGATCTTGAACCGCTACTACAGGAACACGCACTCCTAAGAGATTTGAAACTAAGTGGGTTTGAAGACGACATGACCCGGCGGATCGTTGTCGCCAACCATCTGATGGCCAAAAGCTGCCGCTTAACCCTGAAACCTTTACTGCCTTTGCTGTTGCAGTTAAAAGGTAAGCCGTACCATCTGCGAGATCATTTCCCATTCGAGCCGTTCTTTCGAACTCGAATGCCAAATAAGACACTCCTCAAGACAGGACGACAGGTTTCAAAGTCAACTTCGTTATCGAGCCAAGGTGTACTTTTCTCTAATTGCATTCCGTATTTTTCTACATTGTACGTCACTCCTTTATTTGAAATGATCCGACGTTTCAGTCAGAACTATGTGAGACCATTTATTGAGACGTCGCCGGTGATGAAACTTTTCTCCGGTACGACAACAATCAACAGCGTGCTGCAACGATCGTTCAAGAACCACTCCCAAATGATCTTTTCGTTTGCGTTCCTTGATGCAGAACGAACTCGTGGTATTTCAGCAGACAAAAACGTGATCGATGAGATCCAGGATATGGACATCGATTTCCTGCCGATTATCCACGAAACTATGTCAGGTTCCCGAGACTGGGGCCTCATTCAGTACGCAGGCACCCCGAAGACCCTCGATAATACAATCGAAAAACTCTGGGGCGACAGTTCCATGGCCGAGTGGATGATCAAATGTCGGCACGGAGGTTGTGGTCATTGGAACATCCCCGCACTGGAATACGATCTGATTGAAATGATCGGACCCCATCACGAATTGATTTCAGAGAAGAACCCCGGCATTGTCTGCGCCAAGTGTCGAAAACCAGTTAACCCGCGACCACCGTATCAAGGCGGAACAGGACGGTGGGTGCATCGCGATCGGGCCAAACGCTGGACGTTTGCAGGTTACCACGTGCCTCAGATCATTATGCCTATGCACTACGGCAACTCTGAGAAGTGGGAAACCTTGCTAGGTAAGCAGGCAGGTAAAGGCAACACACCAATCCACGTGTTCTTCAACGAAGTATGTGGTGAGTCCTACGACTCTGGCTCTAAGATGGTCACAATCACTGATTTGAAACGAGCTGCTTGTCTGCCTTGGCCAAATGAAGTGGACTCAGCCAAGAAACACATTGGTGAATACGTTTATCGAGTCGTTTCTGTGGACTGGGGCGGCGGCGGAGTAAGTAAGAAGAAAACCGGAGACGTGCATTCCGATCTGATGTACCAGTCCTATACCTCGATCGCTGTAATGGGTATGTTGCCTAACGGTAAGATCGACATCATCTACGGCTTTAGATCCTTACATCCGTTTGCCCACGTACGTGAAGCTCAAATCATCATGGGCATGCTTTCTACCTTTCAGTGTTCGCATTTGGTTCATGACTACACTGGTGCCGGGTCTGTACGTGAAACAGTGATTCATCAGGCCGGGTTTCCGACTTCTCGCATTGTGCCTGTGGCTATGCGTGGAGCAGCTCGCGGCAACATATTCAACTTTGTACCAGCAACGGAACTTCATCCCCGCGACCACTGGCAGTGCGATAAACCTCGCTCGTTGAACATGACTTGTCAGATGATAAAGTCTGGCGTGATTAGGTTCTTCCAGTATGACCATGTTGGCTCCGACTCTCCCGGGTTACTGCATGACTTCTTAAATCTTATTGAAGAGAAGTCTGAGAGTGGAACTGGTGGTGGCATCTATAAGATCGTGCGAGATCCTTCAGGTCCGGATGACTTCGCTCAGGCGGTAAACATGGGTACTATGGCTTTATGCCAAATGTCAGGTATGTGGCCAGACCTGTCCAAGTACGAAGACATCGAGATCAGTCAGGCTGCACTTGAAGCTGCTCATCCTGTGAGCATTAAAGATTGGGATGATTTGCCTTAAAAGTATTTACGAGGTACGACGATTGGGTCATTGACGGCATCAAGCGGTGGTACTGAAAAGGAAAGGGATCTACAGGCTTTACGCAGATTATCGTGTGTGACCAGTAGCCCAGTTTCATTCCAGTCACACATGCCGCGGCGACTGGAGGATTTGGTTTCTTGTGGTGTCAGTGTGCCTTTCTTGAATAGTTGTGCGATGGTTCGTTCCAGCAGATTGTCTGTAGGCTTAACCAGGAAGCGACTACAGTTCTGAACTGCTGAGCCTTTACAGCCTAATTGCTTTAACCATTTCAAAAGTGTTTTTTGAATCTCCAGCCAATCACTGGAGGTTGGTTTCATGTCCCGAAGGAACCAAGGGATTACGGTCTCCATTGGAATCTGTGAAATCCTTCTAACCGCAAACACCTCCTCACAGTGAATCAGGTTAAAGCCACCCTGACACGCCAGTAAATGTGCGTTCAGGTTATCTGCCGCGTGGATTGTTTGTGGTGGAGCTAAGTTTAAGAGCCAATCGTGTATCTTACCCAAAGTAACTAAGTTTTCCATTTTGATTGAAACAGGATAGTTGTGCTCCCATTTGAAGGGGGCCAGCAGCCTGGTACCTGTTCTGCGGTACCACACAACACGCTCAGGCACACCCAAACGCGCCAGGATGATTTCGGCCGCTCCACGTGACTCGTTACCCACCAGGAGGGTTACAAGCGATATTTCACCCACTGACGGAGCTATGATCGCACTCAGGACGCTGATAGTCAGTGCCCAAAAGTACTCTGCAGCATCTCCGGTGGTCGCAAGATGGTCGAGGTAGTTGTTGGTTTGCTTGGGTGGTGTGGTTGGACCAGGGTTTTCCCCTGGAAAAATTTTACTGTCGTGCATGTGTATATTTTTGCCAGCAGAGATTGAGTAGTTCTGGAACCAGAACCGCTCACTGTCTGCGACCCAGCCGATTGAAGCCTGACCCTCAAGCACCTGCGGATTACTTAAAGCTATAGCTGCGGCCAATAGATCTTTACGAACCATGTACTGGGACGGCAGTGGCGTGTGGATGTTGTTTTTACGCAGCATGTATTCCAGTCTCAAAGCAAACCCTACGCTCGCGTTACCGCTCCATGTAAACGGAATCTCCTTCCCCATTCGTAACATGTGCCCAGTGTACCGAGCGAAGTCCGTGTAGTTGATCACCTTGGAAATCCGAATCGTACCAGGGAAGACGCGAATTTCTTTATTTACACGGGTCTGGTATAGAACACCATTCCGCTCGGTGTAGGTACGATTATGGATAGTAACCCTTCTAACCTTAAACTGATTTATATTCAGCTCGTCAGTACACGCTTGAAGCGCTTCGAGTACGCCATCATTACGCTTACCAGCTTCGTGCATCAAATGCTGCACTTTAGCTTGCGAGGTACGCTTTATCCATTTCGTGATCGCCACCCGCCAGGGAAGTGCTTCCCGCAGGACGCGATTCTCAATGTCAGCACCGCACTTCAGCCTTAACCAATGGCTGATCCCGTTTCGTGTTTGGTTGCTTGGTCCGAAGATCGCTAACTCGGCCTCAACATGCAACAGCTTGGCGATCAATTCTGCAGTGGGTTTAACCGACCAGAATATGATTCGTTTGCCGTTAAGCACTGACCAGCAGTTAGTTTTAGGTCGCCATGCAACAATAGGCAGCGGGTACAGGTCTGAGCTGAAATGCCTTGCCTGCACTCTTGACATTAACAGGGCGTCGTCCATTGCGATTACATGTTTGTGCTGCTGAGTGATGCCCATCAATCCGGCCAACCCTGGATCATCTTTAGTGCCGTCCAGCAGTATGCGCTTGTAGATAAAATCTTCGTACTTACGGCCCAGTCGTCCGATGAAAAGCATTCCACTTAATCTTGTTGGGCCCTGGAAGTAAGGAATGAGAATGAGATCTTTCCAACCTCCACCCTTGAATGGCCAGGCTATTGATCGTCTAGCATTGCTGCCGTTATCGCTAATGGCTGAGTTTGGAAAGAAACATTGCTCGAACTGTTTGAGGTTGCAGGTGCCGTATAGTTTAACGGGACCGGATTCCCATCTCTCGATGTCTAAGCGAGGTAACAAACCCACACGACTCAAAAGTGACTTCCCGCAGCGGGTTTCCGTCATGTTCCTCTGTGCTTTACTCCAGAGATTAGCTACTCTTGTGCGATACGCAGTGATTTGCTCGACGTATTTCGTCAAGTTCTCACTGCTGAGGCTCTCATACGGAATAGTCAGCCCAGCGTCGGCCATCCGAGTGATGGCCTCAATCAGGTCGCAATCCCAAACTTTGGATGCCAGATGAATCAGGTCCCCAGAACTTTCGCAAGAAAAACAGTAGTGCCACTCTTCACCGGATATGCTATCCTGATAAATTGTAAGCTGACCTTTGTGACACAGAGGACAAGTCGTCTGCATAGGCAAAGACATCTCTGCGACGGAGTCTAACAACGGAGCTAGCTCAGACCATTTTACATGGACGTTTACCAATTTTGTAGGAGCCACAATGCCTAGTCCTTCCGCGACCATTCTTGATCCAGCTTCGGACGCAAGCCGTGAAGAGCTTGCGAGGCTGACCAAGGTGTATTCATTCCCTGATTTCGTTAAGAAAGCAGATCTTGACGCAACCATGTTCCCTCGTCAGGTTGCTGCCACGACCTTCGCAGACCCAGCAAACCGCAAGTTTGCATGCCACAGTGCGGCTGCGACATGGCTATCCGGACTGTACTTCAACGAGAAGAAAGCCGAATACCATCCTAAAGACCGCGAGCGTATCGAGCAACGCCTTATTAAGTTTGCCGAGTACTTTAAGATTAAGCCTGCTTATGACTCCATGTGTAAGCAAGCCTCTGCGTTGCACTCGGAAACCGAACTACCAGATAGCAGCTTTGCTTATGTCTGGGCAGGTAGCGACGGGGTTAAAGCACGGCATCTACCAATGCGATCAACCGCCGAAGTTAAAGCAGCAGCGGACTGGTTGGAACGTTACCAGGATCGCCTTCCTTTTCAAGATCGCAACACCATCGCGATCAAGATACTGGAAAAGGCCGCCTCTTACGGGGCAGGGCTGGATAACGACGAGTTCATGGAAAAACAAGCGGGTCGCGGAGTTTGCGATCCGGAAGAAGTCTATACCGCAATCATGCAACGAGCCTGTCTGACTAAGTCGGCTGCCCATCGAACCCAGATCGAAGCATTAGCTGAAACCGTTAAGGTGCAACCTAGCATTGCTCTGCAGCCTGATCAGCTCGTTAAGCTGGCGGTCGTGTTGGATATGACTGACCGCGCTTTGAATCTAACAGACAAGTACGGCGATTTGATTCGTCGTCCCGAAGATGTCATCTTCAAAGTCACATTCATGAAGGCCGCGGCAGACAGCGCTGAGTTATGTGCTCTCACGACCGGAAACATTTACACCCGGGAGCAGTTCAATAAACTTTCGCGAGATGAAGTGTCGGCGTTGTTTGGTGATGACTTTGCCTCAGAAGTCTGTTCTGGTCTTGACGTGGATGCCGAGAAAATGGCCGAAGTGGCTCACACGTTACCACGACCAGACGCGGAGCTGCTCGATCAGCTCATGGCTGAGTGCGGTCTTCCTCCTCAAATGTCGAAGAGCGCAAGCTACAGCCATGGCCTATCGAATCTGGAGCTGGAAATGATGGCTGAGAAATACAAAGCACCAAAAACCAGCCGACAATCCTTACTCGCCTGATTCCGCGGACGGGTCTTCGATTGGAAGCATCGAAAACTTCGATTTCATAAAGTCCCGGCCACATTCCATCATGACTGATTTTAGTTTCTCGGAGTAGTTTTTAAGCTCGTCCAGCGGTTCAATCATGCTTGATACCAGTTCCTCGGCATATCCTTCAATAACGGCCTCGGTGGTCTGTTTGCTGGAAATGTCGAGGTCTGGGTCGTCTGGGTCGGGTCGGCAGTACGGTGATGCTTCTTTACGGTAGAAAACATCAGCGATTGCATAAAATGGGTTATGCGCGAAGCTCGCTATCTCTGACGCCAGGGATTCCAGTTCGAAGCAGTTGGCATTCAGGGTCCGCATTGGTTTTGCCTGTTTTCGACTTAATCGCTCTTCAGCTATCTGCGCGTAAGTTAAGTAGGGGTCATCGTCTCCAGTCGGATCGGTATCCGTGTCTACTACGCAGATAGTCACGGATTCCAGCTCACTTATAACTTCTTGCACCACACCACCGCTGATTCCTATAATGATTTTAGGTTTGTTTA
>JBDNFH010000035.1:0-10512 GCA_041689915.1 Candidatus Nanopelagicales bacterium
CTGTGCTCATGTCTCTGTGCTCATGTCTCTGTGCTCATGTCTCTGTGCTCATGTCTCTGTGCTCATGTCTCTGTGCTCATGTCTCTGTGCTCATAATTTTGTCCGAACGATGGCGTAGCGGCCGGTCGCGGAAATGGAGACAGCAGGTTCGGCTGCCGTGAGCACTGCAGCCTGGCCGGCCAACAGCGTGGTGCCAACAATTTGCGTGGTGCCTTCAAGACATAAAACTAAGCGAAATTGGCCACCGGGCAAATCGGCATGCATCGGAACTTGGGGCTCGGCCTGGAAAACTTCAACACTAAAAGGCGCATCCGCTGCTGGAGGCAATGAAGACTCGAAGTCGAGTGCACGCAACGCGAGTTCGGGATAAACCGGTTTGGGAGTAAGTCCAAGCCGCAGGACATTGTCCGAGGAAGTCATAACCTCAATGCCGGTTCCCGATATATAACTGTGAGGCATGCCGGCGGGAAGATAAACACACTCCCCCTGATCCAGGGTGATTGGTTGCAGGAAAACTGCAAGCAGTGCACCTTGATCCCCGGGATGGTCAGCCGCGACAGTTTGGTACGTACTGATTTCGAACGCGGAAAATCCGGAGTCGCGAACAGCTGCTGGAATTGCCTCTAATGTTTGCAGTGCAACATTGTGGCCGACGAAGTATTCGAACAACGCGCGACGGGGATTACTGGTGTTGAGGGAGAAGCCGTCCGGGAGATCGAGGGAAAGTGCACGAAAGATTTGCAGAACTTGATCAATTGGACGCCAACCGCAGAATGCTGTGAAATGCGTTAAAGCGTAGAGCAATTCAATTTTTTCATAAGGATCAGCAAATGCTCCAGCAAACTGTTGAGTGTTGTTGAGCACGTTGAAACCCTCCTGCGCAAACTCGCGATTGGGGTGCACCTGGACCGATAGTGGTTTAGCCGCGGCCAAAATTTTCACCAGGATCGGAACATCAATGCGATCAACAACTTGATCGAGGGTGCGTTCAGAATTGATAATTTTCGATGCCCCGCTGGGGTGCACACCAAACCAAAGTTCAGCTTGTGGCGTTGTTTCGGCGAGGCCTGCAATGTTGGTGAATTCAGGCGCTTGCATCCATGGTAGTAGGCCTCCGGGGATGCCCCAAGCGTAGTTTTTGAGTGCGCCATTAATTACCTGCATGTGTCCCGTTCAACTCAGTCATTTACGTGAGCAGCATGACCGGGATGCCGCCGCGCACGGGGAAATGAGCGCCACAAACCGTGCACACGAGTTCGCGGGTTTGAGGGGTCTGGGTTCCGGAAGTTTCCGAAGTTTCTGAGGCAATGAGTGCGCCGTGGGCATCGCATGGGCAGGCCAAGACAGCCCACAGTTCGGGCGCGATGCCAAATGGAGCGGGCGCTGCAGGTGTTGCGGGTGCTGCTGAAGCGGGCGCGCGCATGATTTCAAGAACTGTGTTGCGCAGTTGCTGCATTTGGGAGGGGTCGCGTGCTTCAACGTTGAGGCGCAGGAGCGGCTCAGTATTACTGGCGCGCACATTGAACCACCACGTGTCGGCAGAGACGGTCAGGCCGTCAAGTTCGTCGAGGTCGTGGTGTGCATATTGTGATTTGATTGCAGCGATGACGCTAGCTTGATTGTGAACACGCGTATTAATTTCACCACTAGCCGCGTAGCGATTAAATGGGGTCATCAGGCTCGAGAAAGTTGTTCCCGCCGCCGTCTCACCCAACGCCGCGATGCAATGTAATGCCGCGAGCATGCCGGAGTCGGCCCGCCAGAAGTCACGGAAGTAGAAGTGGCCTGAATGCTCGCCGCCGAATACGGCATTTGTCTCGGCCATGGTTGCTTTGATAAACGAGTGACCAACACGAGTACGAATAGCAGTACCGCCGTTCTCGGCAACTACTGCGGGCACCGTGCGTGAAGTAATGAGATTGTGGATCACGTTGCTACCGGGATGGCGGGCCAATTCACGTGTTGCAATAAGTGCTGTGATCGCGGAAGGGGTAACTAGACCGCCGTTTTGGTCGACGACGAAGCACCTGTCCGCATCTCCATCAAATGCCAAGCCAAGATCGGCTTTGTGTTCGATCACAGCTTTTTGTAGGTCAACAAGGTTCGCTGGTTCAATGGGATTGGCTTCGTGGTTGGGGAAGCTTCCATCGAGTTCAAAATACATGGGGATGATGCTCAGCGGAAGTTCTGGTAACCCAGCTTCTGTACCCAGCACGGCGGGAACAGTGAAGCCACCCATGCCGTTACCTGCATCAACCACGACCTTGAGGTGACGACCGGCTTCAACGGGGACCAGCGCGCGGAGGTATCGCGCGTATTCGGCGAGTATGTCGCGCGCGGACACATTTCCGAGTGAATAAATGGGTGAATCTGCTGTGCTTTTAGGGTCAACGGCGCCGCTGGAAATCAGTTCAGAGATTTCGCGCAAACCGGAATCTTGACCGACGGGAGCTGCACCTGCGCGACACAACTTGATGCCGTTGTACTCCGCTGGATTGTGACTTGCGGTGAACATGGCGCCGGGAAGATTCAGGCTGCCCGATGCAAAATACAGACCGTCGGTACTGGCTAAACCAATTTCTATTACATCGCAGCCGGCTTCGCGGACACCTTGGGCAAATGATGCAACCAATGACGGACCCGATGGACGCATGTCGTGGCCCACAACGACCGCTCCCGCGCCGCCCTCGGCTACTCGAATACCAAGTATCTCAACAAACGCTGTACCAACGGCCTGGGCGAGGTCCTCGTCTAATTGATCGGGATAGATACCCCGTACGTCATAGGCCTTAATAATCGCACTGAGATCGCGCCCGCGGAGTGAAGTCACGGGGTAAACCTATCGGTTCGCGCTGACGAGGTGGGGGGTTGCTTGCTTCGAGTTGCTTGCCAGGGATTACTGCTCGGGTGTGACAAGAACCCGCAAATGACCGCGCCTGGCAACCTCGACAGCACTGCCCGACGCGGTGGCCGCAGCTTCTCGCTCAAGGTAGCGAGGTCTGGCCGCCTCGCGCACGGCATTAGCTAAGGCCTCGAGGTCATCAGATGACGGCTTCAATGCATCCGCGTCCGGGGCTATTCGAACAATTTCCCAACCTCGAGGGGCCGTGAGCCGCTCACTGTGCATGAGACACATGTCGTAACAATGCGGCTCGGCGTAGGTGGCCAGCGGCCCAATTACCGCGGTCGAATCCGCGTAAACGTAGGTCAAAGTAGATACCGCGGAGCCACTGCATGATGGCTTCGAGCACCGGCGTCTACTCACTCAACGGACGTTAGTAGGAGATGAGGGCTAACTCGTGGCGGCGCGCCGGACAGCGATCGCTTCATTCTCGGCAGCGCTAGGAACCGAAACCTCGATGCGCAATGGGCTCCACGGATAACCGGTGATCAAATCACCAAAACGTGACTTCTCTCGAATCCGATGAGCGAGTAAAACCGGACCTGAACCTTCGACCGGGGTGACAATCGCGGTGTACCAATCAATATCGGTCGGCGGATCCAACTTGATATTGCGGAGTTGACCGGCTGCAACTTTTATTCGTCTCGGAGCGGTTGCTTCGCCAATGCTTTTTTTCCCGCGGAAAGGAAGTAACACGATATCGACTTCAACGTCACCCTCAGGTGCGCTGATTGCTAAGCGAATATCTGTGAAATCTCGAACGGGTAGCCCGGAAACAGCGGCCGGCCCGGTGATCGGCTGTGCGCCGGCACTGAATGCGGTTTCATCCTGCACCCGTTTACTACCGAAGAACTGTCGCATGCCGGCGACAATCGGTTGGTCTGAAGTCAGTTCAAGGGTCACTGGCAATGATCCATCGGGGGTTTGTGGCAATGCGGGTGTCATATCTGTCGTTACAACTGCGCCAGCTGTGACCGTAAAGGTGTTGCGTTCAGCGGGTTCAAATGTGCCCTCTGGTGAAATAATACGCAGGGTCACATTTGCATCATTGTCGGTTGTGGAAACGATCGACAGAACACGAGCACCAAGGCCATTGATCACACCCGGGACATAAACCTTTGTCGCAGGTAATGCCGCTTGTGGAATCCAGTCGGTACCAATGGATGCCAAACCTGATCGTTGCTCGTCATCAACAGATGCACCAATTCGGCCTGTGCGAGCGAGTACGTGAAACGCCGTAGCTGCAACTCCAGGCGCGAGAACATCAAGTTGCACGGTTAGTCGATCAAGGGGTGGGATAACGAGACCCCGGCCGGCGGGAGCATCGATAATTCCATCGGGTCCATGAATGATTACGTCGACGACTGCCGCGGTGTCGTCGGGATTGACCAAGAGCACGCGGGTTTTGCGGCCGGCGATTGCGCCACCGCCCACGAACCAAAACTCGGAGGCGGCCGAAGCGCACGCCGTACTTGCCATGCCGCGGCCTCGCCCACTTGGATCGCGACCCCATTGGTCAGCGACAAGTCCAGGGGCGAGTGAGCCTTCACCGTAGGCGCGAATTGCCGGTAGTCGATCACCAAAAGCCTCGATTTGCCCTTGCTCCCCCGGCGCTGTGATGCGCGAGCTCGCCGAGACCTTGCCAGGCAGGGTCTCAATTCCGGCTGAGCCTGGCCCAGAGTCTTGTCCGATTTGACCGGGCACAACCGCGGCGGTGACTCGTACCCCGAGATCACCGCCCGTGCCAGGTTCAGGGCATAGCAGTACCGTCGAACCAATTGGTTCAATTGTGACAGCGCCTTCTGAGGCTTTTGGTTTTTCGACTTGGATGAATCCGGAAATTGTGATGACAAGTGCGGCGGCAGCAACGACGGCAACCGGTGCGAAGAAGCGTGAGCGCAGCAATGTCGAATCGACCTTAGCCATGTGCATCACGTCCCGCAGTCATGCGTGCGTCTTCATTCATAGGTGCGATATCGGGTGAAACATCAAGATCAGGATCCACTTCAATTCGTTTGCGCGAAGGCAGTGCAATCGCGATCAGTGAAAGTACGATGAAGAGTTGCGCCAGGAGCCACAATTGCCGTGACGAGTCGTCAAATACAACTCGAACATTCGGACTTCCGGCGGGAATTTCAAATGTCGCCGACCAGTTCAATAAACCATCCGTTGTCACAGATGCAAGATCACCGACATTCCAGCGCGAATCAACACTCGCACCAACATAAAGTACACGCATGCCGGAGCCGTCGGGCAATGTCTGTTCAATATACGGATCGGTGCCCAGGTTTTCTGGTGTTAAAATCCCCACCGGCGATTGAGTATCTCCGTCGGTGATGCGCGCCCGTGAAGTCACACCGGAAACCCGCCAAAGAACTTCACCCTCGGAGTTAGAAAGTCGGCGCAAGCCAGGTTCAGCGTCAAGGATCGGAACGATTTCTTTCGATGACCCAGGAGCGAGCAACACGTAACGGACCCCGTAACCCCCCAGTGCCGCAATTTCGTCACCACCGCGACCCGAGGACATCGCGGCCACATATGGATCGATTGCGCGCCACACGTCAGCATCCGGTGGAGTGTCAGCATCACCCAAACCCAATCCGTCACCATTAATCAAGGTGTACTCAATACTGCCGGCTGGTAACTGCGTGAGCATGAGTGTCCGTGGGGCTTGTGGGCCAAATGCATCAGCTGCAACGAATGCTGGCACCGCAGAAGGTGATGCGCGCGCAATCACACTCGTGTTCGCGGGAATGAGCCAAGCGAGTGAGAGAAGTGGCGCGGCAAGCGCTGCTAGCACAGCGATCACGGCGATTGGCTGGCCAATACTGAAGCTTTGCCCGATGAATCGAGTTCGCAGCCCCTGGGCGCCGAGTGCTGCCGCGGCAATGAGCATCAAACCAATAAACAATGTTGCAGGCCCGGGCCAGGTACGCATGTGCGTGGTAGCGCCAGGCGGCGTGAAAAGAAAGACAACTTGAACGAGAGCAAACAGGAGTGCAACCCAAGCAGCAATAATCAAAAGAATTACCACCGAGCGTCGATCAGTACGCAGCAGAGCTAGTACGGCTGCAAGAACTAACCCGATCGTGATAATGATCGGCGACATTCCCGGACCGCCAGGGTGTAGAAGGAAAATATCAATCATGGAAATATCTGGGTCGGTCAGTGCCGCAGAGTTCAAGCCTGGCTCAAAAAAGAACTGAACCGGGTTGAATATCAATGAGAAACTCCAGGGAATTAGTGCAGCAAATGATGCACCGAATGCAATTGCGGCTTTGATCACCGTTTCCTTGGTGCGTCGAATAAAAGCAATGGCCAAGATCGCACAGATCAACAGAATGAGCCACAGGGCCGGAGCAAAAGCAAGGAGCAGTGCAAAAAGTAATGCCGTGCCGGCCGCCCGCCTTCTCGTTGATCCCGGGGTAAACATGCGGACCCCCGAGCGCAAGGCGAACGGCAAAATAAATGCAGCGAAGCTTGTTCCCAGCCGGCCCTGTGCCAGCGAGCCCGTCATGGCCGGCAAGAGTGCGTAGGTTGCTGCGCCCCAAAAACGAATGGCCTTGCTGGGGATGAGATCCCGGGACGCAAAGTAGGCGGCCCAACCGGCAAGTGGAATTGCAAAGAGCAACATGAAGGTCACCGCTGCGGTGGCCTTGCCCAACATGATTGTTGACAGGATCGCAATAACTGCTAGGTACGGCGGTGAATCGCTCACCGATCCGGGCCCAACGTTGTGCCACGCTTGAACATAAAAGTTCCAAAGGTCTGACGCACCCCCCGGACTTGGCAATAAGGCCCCACCTTGGATTACCCCGTCACCGAGCCACAGCGATCGGGTTGAAACCACGGCCACAAGGGTAAGCAGCACAATAATCGCAACACTGGGCTTACGCAGCACTCGTTTGAGCAGACCCGATGAAGACTCTTCAAGGTATGACGCATCCTCATCAACCGGGCCCGAATCAAGTGCACTCAAACTGTTAGTCGTTGAGCCACTGGTAGTGGCAAGTCCTGCTGCAACCTCGCCCAGTGCACGAATTTGCTCCCACGTGCTAGGCCGCAGGTGTTTAACAACAGAAGCGGGCTCGGTTGACGTTATTGCCACCAGAGCCCTGGATCGACGCAACCGTGCTGGGTGCGCAAATACTGAAAAGACCGCTCCGAATTCAGCTCTGGCAGCACTGACATCTTTACCCAATAAATAAACGAGTGAACGAATCGCGCTGCCCAAAAATAGACGCAGGCCAAGTAGAACCCCCGCGACACCAGCAGAGTGGGCAAGAAGCACGTGAACGGTGGCCTCGCGATCCGCGCGAAGTAACTGTGAACCCGCCTGACTCTTGCTCCCGTCTCGATCTTGGTGGTCAAGTCGGCGCCCATGTGCGGAGGCTTCGCGGTGATGAATACGTGCATTCGTTGCCACGATCACGCGTTCACCCATTCGGTGTGCCCGCCAACACAGGTCTAAATCGTCGCGAAATAGTGGGAGTTCTGGGTCAAAGCCGGCTAGGGCATCGAAAATATCGCGTCTCATGAGCATTCCGGCGGAGCTGACCGCCAATACATCGCGATCGCCGTCATGTTGACCCTGGTCGTGTTCACCGCGTTCCAGTCCGGTTACTCGCCGCCCGTCCGAGGTAATACCAACGCCCATTTCTAGCAGGAGCCTGCGGTCATGCCAACCTAAAATTTTGGGGCCGAGCACCCCAACGCTGGGTTGGCGATCTGCCGCTAAGAGGAGTTGCTCAAGTGCTGTGGAATCCGGTGCACAGTCATCATGCAACAGCCAAATCCACTCGATTGTGTCTTCGGGTCGAGAATCTGCCCGGAAATCCGGGCGGGGCACCAACGCGAGCCCAGCATCCACACATGCGCCAAAGCCTGGATTCTCGGCGAGCACGACGACTCGATCTTGACCCAAACTCCGGATCAGGATTTCTCGGGAAGTATCCGCTGAATCGGCATCAACGCCGACGATTACTTCGGGGGGACGGGTGGTTCCAGCCAACTGTGTCAGCACTGCCGGCAACCAGGTTGCCCCGTTACGGGAAACGAGCACCGTGGTAACAAAGTGAGAGCGAGTGATGACATCTTCGCGGAGTGATTCTTCTTCGAATTCGAAACTTACATCTTGGTCAAACCATGGGGAGTCCTGTTCGCTCGCCGATTCCGACTCTAACGACGTTTCGCTCACCAGCACACCCTACGTCGCACACCCGATTGCGGGGGCGCCCCACGCTTAGGACCCCCGCCGCTAGGAGACGGCAAGTTTTTTGAGGCGGCGGCGCTCACGTTCGGATAGCCCACCCCAGATACCAAAACGCTCGTCTTGTTCGAGGGCGTATTCCAAGCAATCAACCCGTACCTCACATGAGAGGCAGACTTTCTTTGCTTCGCGGGTACTTCCACCCTTTTCTGGAAAGAACGCCTCAGGATCGGTCTGGGCACACAGTGCCCGCTCCTGCCACGCAAGTTCCTCAACATCAGATAGGGGCACCAAACCCAGTATGGCTCCTTGCGTCTGCGCTCTGCCCAATTGCGTGACAGCTTGTGTGTCAACCACCGTGAATTCCTCCTCGACCCGAAATTTTGCCACAACTTTTTCAGTAGCTACGTTGTATTACAAGGGTGTGATTCACAAACGTCAAGCCGAAAACCGACATTTCAGGCATATTTTTTGATTTTATTGAAAAAGATTCGATATCTCGGTGTGTCGGCATTTTCTTGTCCCCATGCGGGGGGACAAGGCATGGTAGAAACAATGTGCAAAAAAATATGCAAAGATGGCGCTGTGAAAATTACTGCCCTGGCCGGTGGAATCGGCGGAGCCCGATTTTTACGCGGCCTGACCCAATCGGGGAAAGTAACCCGAGATGTTGATGTCACGGTGATCGCCAACACGGGAGATGACATCTGGGTTCATGGCGTGCGCGTGTGCCCAGACCTTGACACCCTGATGTACACCCTCGGTGGTGGCATTAGCGTCGAACGCGGTTGGGGCCGTGAGGGCGAGACTTTCACCGCCAAAGAAGAACTTGCGATCTACGGAGTTGAACCCACCTGGTTTGGTCTGGGCGACAAAGATCTAGCGACCCATCTGATTCGCACGACCTCACTGAACGCCGGTTACCCGCTGAGTGAAGTGACGCAAGCACTTTGTGACCGGTGGAAGCCGGGTGTGACTCTGATCCCGATGTCAGAGCAGCGCTGCGAAACCCACGTTGTGGTTGACCACCCAGACACCGGTGCGCGCGTTGCCATGCATTTCCAAGAATGGTGGATTCGATACGAAGCGAAGCTTCCCGCCCACGAATTCATTCAGGTTGGTCTTGATTCAGCGCTTCCGGCCCCCGGGGTCATTGATGCAATCAACAACGCGGACCTAATTTTATTACCGCCGAGCAATCCGGTCGTCTCCATTGGCACGATTCTGGCCATCCCAGGAATTAAAGATGCCATCCGCAACACTTGCGCACCCGTAATTGGCCTGTCCCCCATTATTGACAACGCACCCGTGCGCGGAATGGCTGATGCATGCCTGCGCGCGATCAACGTTGATACGAGCGCCACAGCGGTAGCGCGGCATTACGGCTGCAGATCCAATGGTGGCATTTTGGATTACTGGTTGATCGATCAAAGTGATGCCGATTCACTGAGCGAGATTGAAGACCTCGGAATCACCGCTCGCGCGATCCCACTTCTCATGACCGACATCGACGCCACCGGCGCGATGGCTAACTCGGCACTTGATTTAATCCTCTGCGACTAAGTTTTATTTTCGATGAACACACATGCTGGCGTTCAAGTTTATGGGATACCTACCGGCCACCAATTCGCATCAAGTGACGACCTCGTCGCGATATTTCTTAGTTCATTAAACGACGAGATAAGCCTGCAAAACGGCGACATAATCGTGATCACAAGCAAGGTGGTTGCTAAGTGTGAAGGACGCGTGATCACCGGGGAGCAGGACCGGGAATCGGCAATCAAATCTGAAGCGAAACGTGTGGTGGCAACGAAGATTCATGACCGCGGCGTGACCACAATCGTTGAAACAAATACCGGATTGATTCTTGCTGCTGCCGGAATCGATGCAAGCAATACCGAACCGGGAACGCTGGTATTGCTGCCGGTTGACCCCGATCACAGTGCGCGCGCGATTCGTGAACGCATCAAGCAGGTGACCGGGTTGAGTATTGGAGTTGTTATTACCGACACCCTCGGTCGCGCATGGCGACTTGGTGTCACCGATCATGCCATTGGTGCCGCTGGAATAACCGTGCTGGATGACCTCACCGGCAAGCCAGATGCTTTCAATCGAACTTTAGAAATGACCGTTGTTGCCGTAGCCGATGAAATCGCGGCGGCAAGTGAATTGGTCCGGCCAAAAAACTCACTGACTCCTTTTGCCCTTGTTCGTGGACTGAGCAATCTGGTTACCGAAGATCACGGACCTGGCGCCCGTGCAATCATCCGCCCAACGGAGGAAGACCTTTTTTCCCTTGGTACCGCTGAAGCAATTGAACTTGGTAAGCAGCGGGCAGTTACCGGTCGCCGAACTGTACGCAGTTTCACAAATGAGCTGGTTCCGCAAGGTGTTATTGAGA
>JBDNFH010000036.1:0-15776 GCA_041689915.1 Candidatus Nanopelagicales bacterium
CTTCGGTAATTTTAGCACCGTGCACGCCACGATCAATTGAGTCGCGGATCCGTGAATCGGCGTAATTCGTTCCCTTTTCACCTAAGTCCACACCGATAACGGAGTACCCGGAGCGGGCGATCACTTCCACCATCCCAGACCCCATGGTTCCGAGTCCAACAACACCAATTTTTGTCAGTTCCACAGTGCACTCCATTTCGTAGTTTTCCGCTAAAACAGTCTCTGGCTTGGGTCATCGAGACCCTTTAGCACTTCGTAATCAACGCTGACACACGTGATCCCGCGATCTTGGGCCAGCGTTTTCGCCTGTGGCTTGATCTCTTGAGCAGCATAAATCCCGGTTACCGGCGCCAATAATGGATCACGATTGAGCAGCTCGAGGTAACGCGTTAGCTGCTCCACTCCGTCAATCTCACCGCGCCGTTTTATTTCAACCGCCACCGAGCCACCACCTGCTGCTTTGCACAAAAGGTCTACTGGCCCAATTGCGGTTGGGTATTCCCGGCGAACCAAGGTCAAACCCTGGGCCAAGGCATCAAGATTTTCAGCCAATAATTTCTGCAGATGGGATTCAACGCCGTCTTTAATTAAACCCAGATCAATTCCAAGTGCATGTTCGTAATCGGCGTGGACTTCGTGGATGGTGATGGTCAAGATCTCCCCTGCCTTGTTCACCACCTCGAATTCTGTTAATCCACCTACCGTTGATTCTGACACCGAACACGGTGGACTCATCCAATTTAATGGCTTATATGAGCCGCCATCAGAATGAATTAAAACAGAACCGTCGGCCTTAAACATGAGCACTCGCGTTGCTCGTGGTAGTTGCGCAGCGAGTCTGCCTTGATACACGGCAGAGCAATCCGTGATTAATATCCTCATACGTTGATAATGTCCACGATTGAGTTCATGATTTGTGTGGCGTCGAAATCCTTTGGGGTGAAAGTTGCCGCGACCCCAATGGATGCCAGCCAGTCTGCATCCGCTGGCGGAATGATTCCTCCGACAATTACCGGAATATCAGTTGCTTTTGCCTCCGCAAGTGAATCGAGAATCTCGGCAACCAAAGTGCGGTGGGATCCGGAGAGAATGGATAGGCCAATGACATCTACGTCTTCGGCGATTGCAGCGGCCACAATTTCCTCGGGCCGCAATCGGATACCTTGGTAAATTACTTCAAAGCCGCAATCTCGAGCGCGCACAGCGATCTGCTCTGCGCCATTTGAGTGACCATCAAGGCCAGGTTTACCAATCAAAATCCTTGGACGGTGTCCAAGTCGGGTAGCCAATTTATCAATCCGCATTCGAACCAGTTCGATCTCTGGTGTTCGAGTTCCAATTGAGTCCACGACACCCGTAGGCGATCGATACTCGCCTAAGCGTGAGCGCAGGACGCTCGACCATTCACCGGTCGTAACTCCGACCTTCGCCGCCCGGATACTTGCTTCGACTAGACCACGGCCACTTAGTGCGCAGGCATCAAGTTCACCGAGAGCTTTCACTACGGCCGTTTGGTCTCGTCCGGATTTAAACGCGAGTACTTCAGTGATTCTGCGTGACTCAACCTCTGGATCCACCAGCAAAATATTTACATTCTGGGTTAAGGGACTAATTTCAGTACTTTGATGGACATTCACACCCACCACCGGCAATTCACCGGATTCAATTTGGGCGCGACGTTGGGCATGCGATGCAACCAACGCACTCTTCAGGTACCCAGATTCAAGGGCCTCGATCGCACCTCCCATCTCGGAAATCCGATCAAGTTCTGTTCGGATCTGAGTTGTTAGTTCGGCAACCCTGCCTTCAATTACTGTCGAACCTTCAAAAATGTCGCCGTATTCCAGCAGATCCGATTCCAACGCCAGCACCTGCTGCATGCGTAATGACCACTGTTGATCCCAAGGCCTGGGTAAACCAAGTGCTTCATTCCAGGCTGGAAGTTGAATAGCCCGTGCACGTGAATCTTTAGCCAGGGTGACGCCCAGCATCTCTAGCACAATGCGCTGAACATTATTTTCAGGTTGTTCCTCCGTGAGCCCCAGTGAATTAACCTGCACCCCGTAGCGAAAACGCCGGGCTGACTCATTTGTTACACCATAACGCTCTTGGACGAGGTCGCTCCAAATCCTGCCAAAGGCTTTGAGTTTGCACACCTCTTCGATGAACCTGATGCTCCCGTTTACAAAAAATGAAATGCGACCCACGACCTGTTCAAAATCAACCTCGAGATTTTGGTCTTCAATCTTTGCTTGAACCGAGTCCAAAACACTAATCGCAGCCGCCAATGCGAACGCCACCTCTTGTACTGCGGTCGCACCAGCCTCTTGAAGGTGATAACTACAAATATTGATGGGATTCCATTTCGGTGTGTTGACAACGGAAAATGCCACCAAATCCGTAGCGATCTCAAGGGATGGTGCCGGAGGGAATGCATAGGTACCTCGCGAGAGATACTCCTTGATAATGTCGTTTTGGGTTGTTCCCGACAGCAATTCGCGGGGTACTCCCTGTTCATCAGCTAAGGCAATGTAAAGGGAGTACAGCCACACTGCCGTTGCATTAATTGTCATTGAAGTGTTCATCTGCCCTAGTGGAATTCCCGCAAAAAGCGTTCGCATGTCAGCGAGGCTGGCAATTGAGACTCCAACCTTGCCCACCTCCCCACGAGACATCAGATCCTCAGGGTCATAGCCCGTTTGGGTCGGGAGGTCGAAAGCAATTGACAAGCCCGTCTGCCCTTTTTCCAAGTTGGTTCGGAAAAGTTCATTGGACTCTTTTGCGCTGGAATGTCCCGCGTAGGTACGCATAATCCAAGGTTTGTCGGCCACCGTGACAGCGTAACCAAATGGTGGCGCTGTCACACGTCAATGCGGACCAATCTGTTGCAGACTCTGTAATCCTTGTCACAATAGAGGTGTGGTTATTGGAAATAGTTTTCCCTACATTTTTGGCCCGATCGTGGCCCTGATGGGGATTGGCATCATGGTGTTGGTGCTTCGTTGGGCTTGTTCACGGGGTAGCTCCGTGGTCGCGGCCACTGGCAAATCCGGGCCTTCGGATTCCTATGGACTGTTGGTGTGTGTTGCCAGCCCCGCAAATTATGCGGAGGGGGAAATGATTCGCCGAACTTTGGAAGACCGCGGCATTAAGGCTAACCTCGCCCAGACGACCGATGGACCCAAAGTTATGGTCTGGCCAACGGATGAAAGTAGAGCGGTTCAAGTACTACGAAAATAATTCATTAGTCTTCTGCTCGCTCGATTCTTGCGCCAAGACTTTGTAAAGTTTCAACGAATCCCGCATAGCCCCGATCAATATGACTCACGCCGTAAACAGTTGTATTGCCCTGGGCTACCAGCCCAGCCAAGACTAGCCCTGCCCCAGCCCGAATATCTGTTGCTTCAACGGGTGCGCCAGAGAGGGCATCCTTGCCACGAATCAGCGCGTGATGGCCATCGGTTCGAACATCAGCACCAAGTCGTGCGAGTTCTTGGACAAATCTAAAGCGAGCCTCAAAGAGATTCTCGGTGACCAATGCCGCCCCCAGGCCGATCGCATTGAGCGCAATGAATTGCGGTTGCAAGTCAGTGGGAAAACCCGGATACGGAAGAGTCACAACATCAATGCATTGAGGCCGCGCGTTCATTCGCACGTGGATCGCCTGTCCGCTACTTTCAATGTGAGCACCCGCCGACTGGAGTTTTTCCAACGGGAGGGTCAGATGCTCCGGTGGTACACCGGTAATTGTGAGCTCACCCTGTGTCATGACAGCTGCAACCGCCCAGGTGCCTGCCACAATCCGATCGGAGACGACACGATGCGTGATTGGCTTAAGTTCATTGACACCGGTAACGGTTATTGTCGATGTCCCGATCCCGGAAATATCTGCCCCCATGCCGACGAGCATTGTGCAAATATCAATTATTTCAGGTTCTCTAGCCGCGTTTTCAATTACCGACTCGCCTTTTGCCGTGGCGGCAGCCATCAGGATCGTTTCGGTTGCCCCGACGCTGGGGAAGTCCAGAGACACGTGAGCCCCGGTGAGCCCTTCGCTTTCTGCAAGTAAATATCCATGTTCGTTGTTCACGTGGACGCCCATTTTCCGCAGTCCATCAACGTGCATGTCCAATCCGCGTGAACCAATATTGTCGCCGCCAGGGACCGCGACGTCGGCAGCACCGCAACGGGCAATCAGCGGACCAAGCACACAAATCGAAGCCCGCATTTTGCGCACGAGGTCGTAGTCCGCCCGATGATCAGGCTTTTGAGGAACATCAATTGTGATTGTGCTCTCGACATGAATAACCTCGCAGCCGAGTCTTCGGAGCAACTCAGACATGATCGTGACGTCTTCAATGTCGGGGACGTTGGTCAAAGTCGAAATACCTGGGGCTAGCAAGGTAGCCGCCATCAGTTTGAGAACGGAATTTTTAGCACCGGGGACAGCGACCTCGCCCTTGAGTGCTTCACCACCCTCAATCCGAAATACCGACATCACTCAATCGTAGGCGAGCGAAAACCCTGAACTCCCGATAGAGTCTCCAAATGGTGAATTTGACGCGAATCTATACCCGAACCGGGGACGACGGAACGACTTCCCTTGGCGACATGACGAGAACCGGCAAGAACGACCCTCGCTTAAAGGCGTATGCCGACGTAGACGAGGCAAACTGCACAATTGGTGTGATTTTGGCTACCTGCGAAGTGCGCGAGGACATTGCCGTACTTTTACGCTCAATTCAAAACGATCTTTTCGATGTAGGTGCGGATTTGTGCACACCGGTAAAAGATGACGAAAGTGGCTCACTGCGTGTCACCAACGCCTACATCGAGCGGCTCGAAAAAGCATGTGATCACTACAACGAGGGGCTGGAGCCCCTGCGCTCATTTGTATTGCCTGGAGGCACTCCCGCTGCAGCGCATATGCACGTTGCCCGCACAGTTTCCCGCCGAGCGGAACGATCCACCTGGGCAGCTCTTGACGAGTATCACGGTGGGATCAATCCACTCACCGCGAAGTATTTGAATAGGGTCAGCGACCTACTATTTATTCTTTCCCGGGTTGCCAATCACGACAGTGTCGGTGACGTATTGTGGAAGCCCGGCGGCACCAACGCCAGATAGCCTGGAAAATTAGGCGCTAGCAACCTGGATCCGGGCCTCTGCGCGCCGTACCGCCGACAAATCCGGTGAATCAATATTTGCTTGAGCGCGACCCAATGCTGCCATAGCCCGTTCAATATCAATGTCCTGCGCAAGTTCAGCGGACTCGGCGATGACATTTACCTTGTCACTGTCGACCGAGAAGAATCCACCATGTACCGCAACCAGTATCTTGCTACCGTCTTCGAGTTCAATTCGCAAAGGGGCTTCGACTAAGAGCGCCAACATGGGCTCGTGTCCACGCAAAATTCCTACGTCACCTTCAGGTGTCTTTGCCACGACACTCTTTGCCGAGCCGCTCCAAATGGAGCGCTCAGCTGAAACTACAGCCACCTCAAGGGGACCTGGCATTTTTTAGTTCTCCTTGGCTAGTGCAGCCGCATTCTTTTCAACGTCTTCAATGCCACCGCACATGAAGAATGCCTGCTCGGGAACGTGGTCGAATTCACCATCAGCGAGTGCGCGGAACGAGGTAATTGTTTCTTCAACAGGAACAAATGATCCAGGCTGACCGGTGAAGGCTTCTGCCACGAACAGGTTCTGGGAGAGGAAACGTTCAATGCGACGGGCACGGCCAACGAGAACTCGGTCTTCCTCAGATAGTTCGTCGATACCGAGAATCGCAATGATGTCTTGGAGATCCTTGTACCGCTGCAAGATTTCCTTAACACGCGCTGCAACCGCGTAGTGCTCGTCACCGACATAGCGTGGATCCAGAATTCGCGAGTTAGAGTCAAGTGGATCCACAGCGGGATAAATACCCTTTTCCGAAATTGGACGGCTCAACACGGTGGTTGCGTCCAAGTGGGCGAAGGTTGTTGCTGGGGCCGGGTCGGTCAAGTCGTCTGCCGGAACGTAAATTGCCTGCAGCGAAGTAATGGAGTGACCACGAGTTGAGGTGATGCGCTCCTGCAATACACCCATTTCGTCAGCCAGGGTGGGCTGGTAACCCACGGCTGACGGCATGCGGCCGAGCAGTGTCGAAACTTCTGAACCAGCCTGGGTGAAGCGGAAAATATTGTCAATAAAGAGCAATACGTCCTGCTTTTGTACATCACGGAAGTACTCAGCCATGGTGAGTGCGGTCAACGCAACTCGCAGGCGAGTGCCGGGTGGCTCATCCATCTGGCCAAAGACGAGTGCGGTCTTGGAGATAACACCCGACTCGGTCATTTCGAGAAAGAGGTCGTTACCTTCACGCGTGCGCTCTCCCACACCAGCGAATACTGAAACGCCACCGAAGTTTTCAGCAACACGGTAAATCATTTCCTGAATCAGCACTGTCTTTCCCACACCGGCGCCACCAAACAGACCGATCTTTCCACCCTTAACGTAGGGGGTGAGCAGGTCAATGACTTTAATACCGGTATTGAAAACCTCGGTCTTTGATTCGAGTTGATCGAAAGCAGGCGGCTGGCGGTGAATACTCCAGCGCTCCTTAATATCAAGATCTGAAGCCTTGACGTCAAGGGGCACACCGAGGGTGTTCCAAACGTGGCCCTTGGTTACATCGCCCACCGGAACCAAAATAGCGTCGCCGGTGTCGCGCACCGCGGTGCCACGAACCAGACCATCAGTCGGCTGCATGGAAATCGTTCGCACCATGTTGTCGCCAATATGCTGGGCAACTTCCAGCACGAGGGTGTGTGTATTTGCACCTTCCTCCTCTTGATTGAAGGAAACGTCAACGTTGAGTGCGTTAAATAGCGCCGGCATGGCTTCTACCGGAAACTCAACGTCCACAACGGGACCGGTTACACGTGCTACACGCCCCACACCTGTGGCTATTTCTGCTGTTGCGGTCATGGCTATTCCTCTTCTTGTGTTCTGGGTCTCTATCTGGATTTGGCGGACAGGGCGTCGGCTCCGCCGACGATTTCGCTGATTTCTTGGGTGATTTCGGCTTGACGTGCAGCATTTGCCGCACGTGTCAGGGAAAGGACCAAATCCTCGGCATTATCTGTTGCAGACTTCATTGCCCGTCTGCGTGCAGCGTGCTCGGATGCAGCCGAATTCAGCAGTGATAAATACACCATTTGATCAATGTAGCGAGGGAGAAGTGCGTCGAGTACATCTTCTGGGCTTGGCTCGAATTCATACAGTGGGAATGGCTGGGCACTTCCGCCCTCCACATTTTTCTCGATTATTTCATCGACCACTTCAAGGGGAAGTATCCTACGAACACGGGTCTGTTGCACCGCCATATTCGTGAAGTTCGTGTACACGACGTGAATCTCGTCTACACCGCCTTCCGCTGAAGGTGTCATGAATGCCTTGAGTAATTCTTGGCCAATGTCCTTGGCGTGGGCATAGGTTGGTTGATCACTAAATCCGGTGTACCCTCCACCCATTGGGCGATTACGGAATCGGTAGAAGGCCACACCTTTTCGACCCACAACGTAGGGAACTACCTGCATTCCTTTTTCGCTGAGATTTCGGGTAAGTGCTTCCGCTTCCTTGATCGAATTGGATGAATAGGCACCGGCAAGACCACGGTCGGCAGTGATTACCAAGACAGCCGCGCGGACGGGATTAACCGACTTTGCCGTAAGCGGATGCTTGGAAACATCAGATGCATGACTCGCTGCGGCGGAAACGGCGTCAACCAACTGAGTCAAATACGGCAATGACGCCTTGAGGTGATTTTGAGCTCGAACAATCCGCGCCGACGCAATGAGTTCCATTGCCTTCGTAATTTTCTTGGTCGCCTGCACCGATCGAATTCGACGCCGGTAGACCCGCAGTTGTGCACCCATATCAGCCTCGAACAGCTCGCTTGATTTGAGTTGGGTCGATTTCCTCGTCACTTAAAGCGGCCACCGGCTCGTCTTTGATTAGCAGTTCGCCACTGCGCGTGGTGAACTGCTTTTTGAACTCGCCGATTGATTTCTCAAGGACACTGAGCGTGTCGTCAGAGAGATCAGAGGTTGTACGAATTGCATCAAATACCTCTGGAGCCGAACGGTCCAGATAAGCCAAGAACTCTGAGTCGAAACGACGAATGTCCTCCAATGGGACTTCGTCAAGTTGACCGGTTGTTCCCGACCACACCGAAACCACTTCACGTTCCATTGCCTGAGGCTGGTACTGAGGCTGCTTGAGCAATTCCACTAGGCGTGAACCACGTGCAAGTTGGGCCTTGGAAGCAGCATCAAGATCCGAACCGAATGCCGAAAAAGCTTCCAGCTCACGGAACTGAGCAAGGGAAAGTCTCAACCGACCAGCGACCTTCTTCATGGCCTTAGGCTGTGCTGCACCACCAACACGTGAGACCGAAATACCTACGTTAATGGCGGGTCGTACACCTGAGTTGAACAGATCAGACTCAAGGAAACACTGACCGTCCGTGATTGAAATTACGTTAGTCGGAATAAAGGCAGAAACGTCATTTGCTTTGGTTTCAATGATGGGAAGCCCGGTCATTGAACCGCCGCCCATTTCCGCTGAGAGCTTTGCACAACGCTCAAGCAGACGGGAGTGCAAGTAGAAGACGTCACCGGGGTAAGCCTCACGACCCGGTGGGCGACGAAGGAGAAGAGATACGGCGCGGTAAGCGTCGGCTTGCTTTGACAGGTCGTCGAAGACAATCAGAACGTGCTTACCCTGGTACATCCAGTGCTGCCCAATTGCTGAACCCGTGTAGGGAGCAAGGTACTTAAAACCGGCTGGGTCAGAAGCGGGTGAGGCAACAATGGTGGTGTATTCCATTGCACCGTACTCTTCAAGCGCACCCTTGACCGATGCAATTGTTGAACCTTTTTGTCCGATTGCGACATAGATGCAGCGAACCTGCTTGCCAGGATCCCCGGAAGCCCAGTTTTCTTTCTGGTTAATAATCGTGTCGATGCACACCGCAGTTTTACCGGTCTGGCGGTCACCAATGATCAACTGGCGCTGACCCCGACCAATCGCGGTCATGGCGTCAATCGCTTTGATCCCCGTCAGCATTGGTTCAGTTACCGGTTGGCGCTGCACAACAGATGGTGCTTGTACTTCAAGCGGGCGGCGTGCATCAGCTTGGATCGGTCCAAGCCCGTCAATTGGGCTACCGAGTGGGTCAACTACGCGACCAAGGAAGCCATCTCCTACCGGCACAGCGAGGACTTCGCCTGTTCGGCGGACTGCTTGACCTTCTTCGATCTTGGATGAATCTCCCAGGAGAACACAACCAATTTCGCGAATATCAAGGTTGAGTGCGATGCCTAGCAGGCCTCCTTCGAATTCAAGTAGTTCGTTGGTCATGGCCGAATGAAGTCCTTCGACTCGGGCAATTCCATCGCCGGTCTCAAGAACGCGGCCAACTTCTTCTCGGGCGGTTGCCGGCGAGTACGCCGCGACGTTCCGCTCGATCGCTTCCCGGATTTCTTCCGGTCGGATCGTCAGCTCCGTCATGGGGTCCTGCTCTCTGTATCAGGCCGCGGTGCGGCGGTTTAATTGTGGATCTTGTCGTGCGGGATGTTTTTAGTTGTGGTGATTCAGGTCGATAGGTTCAAATTTTCAGCCAAGGATTGCTCTATGAGCCTGTTCAAGTCGTGATGCGATAGTTCCGTCAATTACTTCGTCTCCGATTACTACGTGAATGCCACCGAGGACCGCAGGGTCCAATGCAATATTAAGTCGGACATCTCGTCCCTTGAGTTTAGAAAGGGCCGCGATAAGGCGTTGGATCTGATTCTCGCTCAGAGGCTGGGCCGCTCGCACTTGCGCTATCATGCGCTGGCGTTGCGTCGCAGCCAAGTCTCCCAACCGGGCAATAACGCAATCGAGACGACGACCGTGCAGGTGAGAAACGGCGTATTCGAGTAATTCCTTTGTTGCTGAAGTTGTATTTGCTTGAAGCAGGTCGGCCACGATCGCTGACTTGACGCTCCCTTGCGTTGCGGGGTCGGTGAGTGCCATTTGTAGATCGGCTGATTCGTCCACCGCGCGACCAAAAAGGAAGATCTCCTCTTCGGTTGAATCAAGTGTGTTATCCGTTTGGGCAACGGACAACACTGCCTGTGCGGCAAGTTCCTCCAGTGCGAGCACTAAGTCGATGCCCTCTGACCAGCGCTGGGACACAGCGATGACCAGCAGATCAGATGTCGAAACTGAAACCCGTGAACCGAAGACTTCTGCTGCGAGATTCTTGCGAACCTCTAGCCCTTGCCCTGAATCTGCCAATGCTGAACGCAGTACTTTTTCCGAGTCGAGAAGCGCCGCAATGGCAAATAACTCAGTTCCCAGTTGGGCGCGATCTACCGCACCCGACAACTGATCCAAGGCTCCACTGCAGTGCGCGAGTGCATCCCGACTTGATCCAAACATTATTTCGCAGCCGCCCGTTCGAGGTCGGCAATGAATGCATCCACCGTTGAAGCAACCCGTGCATCATTGGAGAGTGCCTCGCCGACAACCTTGTCCGCCAACGACAATGCCAGTTCGCCTACCTGACGAGTAAGAGCAGACACAGCTTGAGCGCGCTCGGCCGCCATGGCTGCCTCAGCCGAAGATGTAACACTTGCGGCTGCAATTCTGGCTTCATTGCGCGCTTCCTCAACGATCGCGGTGCGATCCGCTTGAGCAGCAGTACGAATTGCCGAGGCCTCTTCACGTGCACCAGCGAGTTGCTTCTGGTACTCGGCCAGCACTGCAGCGGCTTCCGCTTCGGCTTTGCCCGCACGTTCTAATCCACCTTCAATCAGGTTCGCGCGCTCGTCCAGGGTTACCTTGATTTTGGGCAACACGAACTTCGCTAGCCCGCCGAATACCAACAAGAACGCGATGAGACCAATGATGAGCTCGTCAAGTGGTACTGCAAGCACTGATGGCATTTCCTCGCTCTCAGCGGCGAGGAGTGTGGCAAATTCAAACATGTAAGCCTCTTTCCCTGTCTAGGTTGTCTAATTCGCGCTTAAGAACGAATCAGGTACCGAAGACGAAAGGAACAACGAAGCCGATGAGGGCCAAGGCTTCAGCTAGTGCGAAGCCAAGCAGCATGTTCTGGCGAATAATCCCGTAGGCCTCAGGTTGGCGAGCAATTGCTTGCACACCCTGTCCGAAGATAATACCGATACCGATACCTGGGCCAATGGCTGCAAGGCCGTAACCGATTGAGCCAATGGAACCGGTGAGTTCCGCGAGAAGCGACATATCGTTTCCTTTTCATTGCGTACCGGCGACTGCCGGTCTGGTGGTTTATATCAACTACGTTGATGTGAACTTTTCAATTGTTTTATTTAGTTGTAAGTCATGCTAGATGGTGCCGATTTCCTAATGTTCCGCGTGCAGCGCACCACCAATGTAGACAGCGGCGAGCAGGGTAAAGATATACGCCTGAAGTGCCTGGATGAATGCTTCAAAGCCGGTCAAAAACACTGCCAGAGTAAAGCTAGCGGCCGATCCCAGAATCCCGATCACGCTGAAGCTCAGGAGGTAGAACGCGGCCACGCTAAATGTTGCGAGAAGAAGATGACCGGCGAACATGTTGGCAAATAAACGCACCGCGTGGGTAAAGGGACGAACCAAGAAGTTAGAAATTAGTTCAATTGGGGTCAACAAGATGTACATGACTTTTGGGACACCCGGGGGAAACATGATGTTTTTAAAGAAGCCAACGAAACCTTGGTGGTAAATCCCCAGCGGAACCCAGGTGAGATAAACGATAATGGCAAAAGTTACCGGGATCGCAAAAATCGAGGTGACCGGAAGTTGCGCACCAGGAATCACGCCCCAAAAGTTGAGAATCCAGACCAGAAAGAAAAATGAGAAAAGGAACGGGATGAACTTGTCCCCGCCTTTCCCGATTGTCTCGCGCACAATTCCGTCACGAATAAAAAGGTAGCCAATTTCACCAACGTTTTGAGCACCGCGAGGTACCAACTTTGGCTTACGGAATGCGTACCCAAAAAAACCAAGAATTACCACAACAGCCAATAGCAACAGGACCGTGACTTTGGAGACGTTAAAAGCCAAGCCACCAATAGAGAAAGTCAGAATGGCATCAAATTGGAAGATCTCAGCACCAGGTGCTGGGAATCCGCAACCAGAAAAAAGATGACAGTTCGGCTTGCTAGAAGCAAAAACGCCAAAAGCCATCAACGATCCCCTTCGAATTTAGGTACTGCACCTAGGTTTGCACGATCCCCTATCGCTTTATTTTCGCGGGCAAGCCCAGTGAAAATCAAGTAATACGAGAGTCCAAGTCCCATCAAGGCACCCAGTGCCATGAACAGAGATCTATTCCCTAGCCACAGGGAAAGAAGAAATCCCAGCCCCGTATATAAAATTAAGCCGGCTATTAGTCGGCTTGAAATTATCCACGCAGCGTTGTCCATCGCAGCAAATTCACGAACCGGTGCATTTCCTGAAATCGAACGTGCGCGCGAACGGTACCACTTTGGATCACCCAGTGAGCCTTCGGGTTGATCAATATTGAGTGTCATGTGTCACTTTTTTCCGATTGTGAAGTTTCTGCGGGGAGAGGTTCAACGTAGAGCACCTTCGTGGTGCCAAATATCCACACTTCCATAACTGTCCAGACGAGGGTGCAGGTCAGGATTGCAAGGGCAAAAGTCTTGGTATTGAAGGCCGTGGTGTCCGCGAACAGCACCAAAATCACCAAGAGCACCCCAATTTTTACCAAATAGATGGTAAGGGCCATGGTCAACGCAATCTGTGGGTTATTGCGTAGCACCGCACCCAGCGCAAACTGTCCGACCGAGAAAAATGCGACAACGAGAGCGGTTCCAAGTATTGCACCAAGAGCCGCAGAACTACCCGAGAAAATACTGGCGAGCATCACAACAATCGCACCCGCAACAGCAGTCCCAAGTCCGGCCCGAAGGAGAACTAGGGAGTCGATACTCCGAACTCCTGACACCGAAAACACCTCGCAGATATTGAGAAAAACTATTAATGACGCTCTCTAAGGAAGAACGTATTTAGCCAGCAGGCTATCGCATTGCTTTACAAACGATTCAACCGATCCGACCAATCTGACCTGCTTGCGGCTTAACTTTTTTAACTGCGGATTCAGTGGGTGTTCGCTTGACCAGAAAAACCATGATCACAACTCCAATTGCAGTTCCGACCCCCGCATAGATCAATGGGAAGAACGCAATCGCAAGGGCCGCTCCCGCTATCAAGGCAGTCCATGCATACATCAGGAGCACTGCTCGTGGTTGAGAATGACCCATCTCTAATAAACGATGATGCAAGTGCTGTTTATCAGGAGCAAATGGGTTTCGACCCGCGCGGGTGCGTCTGATTACTGCGAGTCCAAGGTCAACCAATGGCAGCGCCATAACTGCAAACGGCAAAATCAATGGCAAGAGTGTCGGTAAGAATGCGCCGCCGGAAAGCGCACTTGGGTCAACTTGACCCGAGAGTGTGATTGTTGCCGCAGCAAGTAAAAGCCCCAGAAGCATTGAGCCGGTATCTCCCATAAAAATGCGTGCCGGAAATAAGTTATTAGGTAAAAAGCCCAGTCCCATGCCGACGAGAACGACACTGACCAATGTAGCAAGGGTCGCGCGTTCAAGCCCAAGTTCAACCGAAAGTAAATACGCGTAGACAAAGAATGCGCCAGCAGCCACCGCAACGATTCCTGCAGCCAAACCATCAAGTCCATCGATAAAATTAATTGCGTTAATACTGACAACAACAATTATCACGGTAAATAGAACACTAGTTAATGGGTCAAGAACAAATGTTCCGCCAATCGGTAGCCAAATAATGGCGATCCCTTGAAAAGCCATGACGCCGGCTGCAAGTACTTGGCCAGCAAGTTTGGTCGGTGCGTCAAGTCCCCACTTGTCATCGACTATCCCCAAAACGACGATGATGGCTGAACCTGAAAGCAACGCGATTACCGTGTTTGAACCATCAAAGACCGCGCTCATCATGGGTAATTTGCTCGCTAGCAATAAACCAGTTAGGAGTCCACCCGCCATTGCCAGCCCACCAAGGCGTGAAGTTGGAGTGTCATGAACATCGCGATCTCGAACTGGGGCAACGATCCCCCAACGTATTGAAAGCGCTAGCACAGGTGGAGTCAGGAAGTAAGTCACCGCGGCGGCTGCAAAAAGACACAGCATATATTCGCGCATGACCTACTCCTTTCGATTGGAATCTAGCAGTAGATCACCGCGGGTATGCTGGGAAAGCCATGACCAGTTCATGCGTTTGCGCAGCAATGTCCGAGCTCGTTCCACTCCCGCGCACCGCCCGATCAATAAGGTCAGCAATGACGTCCATCTCGGGTACGCCCATGCCTTGGGTGGTCACCGAGGGAGTTCCCACCCGAATACCTGATGCAACTGACGGTGGCAAAGTATCGAATGGAATCGCATTTTTATTGAGCGTGATTCGCGCAGCATCGCAACGCGCTTCAGCTTCGCTACCGTTGACTCCGGTCCCGGAAAGATCAAGGAGGGCCAAGTGCGTATCTGTCCCACCACTGACCGGGCGCATTCCTCGTTTGGCTAATCCGGCAGCGAGGGCTTGCGCGTTAATCACAACTTGCTTGGCGTACTCCTGGTATGCGGGTGTACTCGCTTCTTTGAGTGCAACAGCCTTTGCAGCAACGGCGTGCATCAGCGGACCACCCTGCATCATGGGAAAAACTGCTTTATCAATCTTTGCCGCATGCTCTTCTTTACACAACATCATGCCGCCGCGTGGTCCGCGCAATACCTTGTGAGTTGTAAAGCAAACAACATCTGCATAAGGCACCGGGCTGGGAATTGCCTTTCCAGCAACGAGGCCAATAAAGTGCGCGGCATCAACCATCAGAATGGCCCCCACTTGATCAGCGATTTCGCGGAATCCCACAAAATCGATCAGCCGAGGGTACGCGGTTGCGCCGCAAATAATCATTTTCGGCTTGTGCTCAACGGCGAGCCTGCGAACTTCAGCCATGTCAATTAAATCGGTTTCCGGCAAAACGCCGTAGGACACCACGTTGAACCACTTCCCCGAGAAGCTCACGGCGGAGCCATGAGTCAGGTGACCACCATGCGGAAGGCTCATGGCCAACACGGTCTCACCTGGTTTCACGAATGCGCCGTAAGCGGCGATATTGGCACTGGCCCCCGAGTGTGGTTGAAGATTTGCATGCTCAGCACCAAAAAGTTGCTTCGCCCGCTCTATTCCAATTATTTCTGCGCGGTCCACTTCTGCGCAACCACCGTAGTAACGCTTACCCGGATAACCTTCGGCATATTTATTACTCAGGGTTGACCCAAGCGCTGTAAGAACAGCCGGCGACGTAAAGTTTTCACTCGCAATGAGTTGCAATCCACCGCGCGCTCTCTCTAACTCGGAAAGCAATATCTCGGCGATCTCTGGATCTTCTGCTTCAAGCTCGGCAAAATCTGGGCCCCAAAAAGTCACGCGGTCACATCCCTCTCACACTGCGGAGTTGATCTCCTGCATTTTCTCTTGATGAGAACCTACTCTATTGGATCGGTGTCAAACTCGCCTTTAAGTGGCTCTTCAGACTTAACCGGGCAACGTGCTTTTCACGGCTGAGGCCCGCCGGTGCTGGCGGGTACAGGACCACCGTATACGTCGGCGTTGGTTGACTGGGTTGCGGAACCCGAAAGCGTTGCGTCCTTGATGTTTTGCTA
>JBDNFH010000037.1:0-1548 GCA_041689915.1 Candidatus Nanopelagicales bacterium
ATTGGATCGTTCTTATCTGACTCAATTGCGTAAGTTCGGTGGTTTGCAGTCCTACCCATCGCGCACCAAGGATCCGGATCGGGTTGATTTTTCTACCGGCTCCGTCGGTCTTGGCGCAGCCGCTCCACTTTTCGCTGCGGCAACCCGACGTTATGTTGACGCCCACTTTGGTGAGCGTCCGCATTCACGCTTTATTGCAATCATCGGGGATGCGGAACTGGATGAAGGCAATATTTGGGAAGCAATCGCTGATCCGGCAACGGCAGGTTTAGGTAATGTCACGTGGATTGTTGACTTCAACAGGCAATCACTTGACCGGGTGATTCCTGGCGTCCGCATTGAACAGTGGACCGCGCAATTCAATGCTGCCGGTTGGCATGTTGTCGAAGTGAAATACGGACCCAAATTGCACGCAGCATTCACGCAACCCGGTGGTGTCGAACTAGAAAAGTGGATCGGTGACATGCCCAATGAGCGTTACCAGTCACTTTTCGCCATGTCGGGAGAACAGGTACGCGAACGTTTCACTGAAGGCGCGCCAAGTGCGGTTGTTTCATTTTGCGAAAAACTCAATGATGAAAACCTGAAAGATCTCGTGACTGACCTGGGTGGACACAATATTGAGTCTTTGCTCCAAGCATTCGCCCAGTGTGATGCAGTAACGGATCGACCAAGCGTGATTTTCGCTTACACGATTAAAGGCTGGGGTCTGCCGATGGCCGGGAATCCACGTAATCATTCCATGTTGCTCACCGGTGAGCAAATAGTTGACCTGCGGGTCAAAACTGGATTGACGCCAGAGAATGAATGGGACCGGATTGACCCCACCACCGAAGTCGGTCAATGGGTTACGGAGCGGGAGCACGACCTTACGCGTCAGCCGAAAACGGCGCCGACAATTATCAGCGTTCCCGACTCAGCAGGGATTAATCCAAAGTCGGCCATGTCCACCCAAGAAGCATTCGGCCGAGTTGTCGTTGAGCTTTCGCGCAATGAGAACGTCGCGCCTTACCTGGTGACAACAGCCCCCGATGTCGCGACGTCCACGAACCTCGCCGGCTACATCAACCGTGCTGGCGTGTTCAATCCCACCGAGCAACGGCAGTGGAGTGAAGACGCGCTGGTCAAGTGGAAAGAAAGCCCGGACGGCCATCACATTGAACTCGGTATCAGTGAGATGAACCTCTTCCTCTTACTGGGACAGTTGGGCTTGAGTTTTGATCTCTCTGATCAACAACTCCTGCCGATTGGCACGCTGTACGACCCATTCGTGCTGCGGGGGCTCGATGCTTTTGTGTATTCCGTGTATTCCGAGTCGCGTTTCATTGTTGCCGGAACACCATCAGGGGTCACCCTTGCTCCTGAAGGTGGCGCGCACCAGTCAACAATTACTGCTTCAGTTGGGATGGAATTACCCAATGTCACCTTGATGGAACCCGCCTTTGCTACCGCACTTGACTGGCAAATCTGTTTCGCGCTGAGTCATATTGCTGATCCTGGTAAAGGGGGAGTGCATGGTGACCCGGAAAAAGGTTCCTATTACTTCCG
>JBDNFH010000038.1:0-9254 GCA_041689915.1 Candidatus Nanopelagicales bacterium
ATCCGCCAGCGGTGATCGTCCTCGATCAGACCGATCCGCGTGAGGGCCTGCTCGTATCCATCCAAGACGACATCAATTCCCGCATCCCCGTTGATGTGAGTGGCGATTTGAACGTTAGCGTTTGCGAACTTGTCCAAGAGTGCGACGAATTCCTTCGATGTGTAGTTCAGTACCGATATCCCAGGGGCCTTTCTCGTCGGGATGTTCGCGACCCGGGCTTGTGGAGAGTCCAGGTAGGGGACGCTGATGGAGGCTGTTGCGATCGATGGGCTGCCATCCATCCAGATCTTCCACCCTGCCTTGCGAATCATTGACCCGTTATCCCCACTCGTGTAGGACGTCTGCGGGTTAGGGTCGTAGGTGACCTGGTAGAGGGAGAAGCGCACCGGGCAGTCCGCCATCTGTGCCAGACTCTCCATCGGTGCGAACAGATTGTCCATGAAGGCCATGTCCCCTGCTGCCGTGAATCCATTGCGAGCAAGCGTGGCGTACCACGCGCCGAGGTTCTCCAGCGGATTGGGGATCGTGTGGGGCAGGAAACTAAACAAGGCCGCCTGGAACGCTGACGTTTCGAACCCCACTCCCGATGATGTGCCATCCGGTCGACGTGCCCACCGGGCGTCGGCTTTGTCAGGTGGTGGAGTGGCTTTCGTCCAGCCGAAGAGCTGGGTGGCGGCGGTGTTGAAATACACGGCATGACCGGTGATGTCGAAGATGACGACCGGATTGTCGGGGAAGTACTTGTCTAGGGATGTACGGTCGGGCATCGGGATTTGTAATAGCAATCGGTCCAGGCCGTTGAACATGAGCGGCTGGCCCGAAGGTGTCTGCTGGCGTAGCTCCGCGAACAGGTTCTCCACGTCGTTCCACGTCGGATAACCGACGAAGGGGGCAATCCAGTGCGCCGGTAGCTGGCACAAGACAGAAGCCGGAATCGGGTGATCGTGAGCCTGGATAAAACCTGGCATGAGCACCGTAGCCCCCAGGTCGCGCACCTCCGCGTCCGGTAACGCCCGTTGGCATTCCAAAAGGGAACCCACCGCGGTGATACGGCCAGATTGCGCAGAAATCGCCAACGCCTCAGCCCGAGGCAACGACGGATCCATCGTGATAACGCTTGCGGCCTTCAAAATGAAATCGCTCTTCACGGTGCCTCCTTCGCGGCCCCCCGAGGCTAGTGTACTTTCGCGGAGGTTCCAAATGAGGCACCTCGTAGAGAACCGGACGGGCGCTGCGCCACTCAGCAGTCAGCGCCGCCTCAGGCACGGCCCCAGGGCGCAACCGGTGCCTCACCTAAAAATACCCGCGTAACAACGGTTCTAGGAATTCCCGTTCGTAAGAGCGGGGGAGGAAGTCAATCATCAGTGATCGTGGCGCTCACCGCTACGACAATCGGTGTTAGCATCTGGCTCTTCGTTTCCATTAAGACGATAACTGCAGTGATCACGCATCGCGCGGCTGCGACACCTGGCCGGTAACATGTGTATGCGGTGCCTGCTGGCAGGAAGGCTGACGGCGCACCGGCCTCATTGACGAATATGTTTTCGGTAGACGTCATTCAATGAGGGTTCATAAAGGATTAGCGTGAAAACAGACCGCATCGGCACCAACCCAGACCGCATGCACACCCCCGACCAAGAACTCGTTGACCTGGTACTGGCCTACGTCACCGAGCGCCTGGCATTGGAAGAAACGCCAATTGACGGCTTTGGGGATCGGGATGAAATGCATCAAGCACTAGAGGGCTTAATCGGTCCCGAACCCAAGGACCCAGCCACAGTGCTCGGCATCTACGAGAAGTACCTCTCCGAGACGGTCCTGTCCGCCGACAGTCCACGATTCTTCGGGTTCATCCCAGCGGCACCAACAAAAGCTTCCCTTCTCTTTGACATGGTGGTTTCGGCAGCATCACTGCAAGGGTGCTCATGGCTGGAAGCTGCCGGTGCGGTCATGGCTGAAAACCAAGCATTAAGAACTATGGCACATATCGCCGGAATGCCACAAAGCGCTGGCGGAACATTCGTTTCTGGTGGTAGTGCCGGAAACCTCTCAGCGCTCGTTGTTGCACGCGACACCGCGCGAGCAAAGCGCAAGTTAAGTGGTCAACCGCTTTACCAACTGCAGGTTGTGGTCAGTGATCAAGCGCATTCCTCAATCAAGAATGCACTAAATATTGTTGATATGGGCGCGATCGTTGTTCCCACAACTGATGGCCGCCTGACCCACGAAGACCTTGAACATGGCCTTGAAAATCAAGACCTCTCCAATGTTGTCGCAATAGTTGCAACGGCGGGCACCACCAACGCTGGAATCATTGACCAGCTTGATGCTGCAGCAGATGCTGCGCAAAGTCACGATTGGTGGTTCCACGTAGACGGTGCCTACGGTGGCGCCGGAATGTTGGACCCAGAAAAGCGCCACATGTACACGGGAATTGAACGAGTTGATTCACTCGTCATGGACCCCCACAAATGGTGGTTCGCACCATTTGATTCAGCAGCGCTACTGTACAAAGACCCACACCTCGCCAGGGCCGTTCACACCCAAGACGCTTCCTATCTTGACGTGATCCATACAGATGATCTCACCGAATTCAACCCAAGTGACTTGGCGTTTCACTTGACCCGTCGTGCTCGAGGCATGGCGCTCTGGTTCTCGCTGGCAGTCAATGGCCTTGACGCCTACCGCGATGCAGTCGTTGCTGGAAACACTATGGCCAGATACGCAGCGGATCGAATCAAGGCCCACCCAGACCTTGAACTTATTCGTGAACCTGATCTATCCGTTGTGCTTTTTAGGCGCAATGGGTGGACGAGTGAAAACTACGACACGTGGTCAACTGATCTCCTTGCGAAACAAGTTGCATTTGTTACCTCGTCAACCTGGCGCGGTGAAACAATCGGACGTTTAGTCTTCCTGCACCCCGGAACAACAACGGCAATGGTGGATGAAGTAATCGCTGCGCTGAATTAGTTATTGCGCAACTGCAGTTTTTCCAAACCTTTCCACGAAAGTGGAAGGAGGCCGGCAGCTAGAGCAATTTTTAGAGCATCGCCAATTAAGAATGGGACAACACCCAAAGTTAATGCGGTGACCCAATCAACACTGATTGCGAATTTGAGCCAAGTAACACCAACCGCGTAAATAGCAAGGTTGCCAATCACCATTAAGCCTGCGCTTCGGATTGCAGTGGTTGAAGCACCGCGCTCAGCAAGACGACCAACGATGAAGGCCGCGAAAATGAATCCAAGAATGTAACCAAAACTTGCACTTGAGAAACCGGATGAACCTTCAGCAAACCAAGGAACTCCAACCATTCCCACGAGGAGGTAGATAACCATGGAGAGAACCCCACGAAGGGATCCAAGGGCAGCTCCAACCAATAGCACGGCAAAAGTTTGAAGAGTCAGGGGAACAGGGGTGAAGGGGAGCGGGATAGCAATCTGGGCCGCTACTCCAACGAATGCGGCGCCTCCAAAAACGAGGGCGATCTGAGCAAATGCGGTGCGGCCTGCATAATCGGCCAAAACTCGGGGGGCGGGAGCTGCCATTGCCATGTGGGCTCAGTCCTTCATTAGTAGGTGAAGTGATAAGAAGCGGAAGCCTCTTGTAGGCGGCACCATATCGCAACGTGCAATCAGCAATCCGTTGCATCCGTTATCCGACCAACGCAGGTTGCCTGTACGGATGCCCCGACAGGGCAGCCGTCCTAGTGCGGAGATCGTTACGGTCGCGTTCCTTCGTCTCCCGCGTTTGGCGCCCAGACGGGTGGGCGTTTCTCGAGGAAGGCTGCTATTCCCTCTTGTCCCTCGGCGGATGCGAAGACTCCGGCGGAGAGGGCGCCTGTCCACTCGAAGCCTTCATCCGGAGGTAGCGCCGGAATCCGGCGTAGCAGTTCCTTGGTGTGCTGCACGGCTTTCGGCCCGGCGAGGGTGAGCATTGAGCAGTACCGGTCGACCTCGTCGTCCAACCTGTCCGCCGGTACCACCGACGTCAGGAGTCCGGCGCTGAGAACGCGAGCCGCATCTACCCGGTCGCCCGTCAGCAAGAGCTCCTGGGCATCGCGCCGGTTCATGACCGCCAGGCAAGGGACGGCGATGACCGCCGGCGCAAGCCCCAGTCGCACCTCGCTGAATGCGAACCGCGCCTGTTCGACCGCGATCGCCAGATCACACGAGGCCACGATGCCGTTCCCTCCCGCCGCAACATGGCCCTGCACGCGTGCGATCGTGACCTTCGGGCAGTTGATGAGCGCCCGTAACAAATTCACCATTTCAACGGGACCCGAGTTGAGGAAACTGTCCTGTCCGGCGTCAGCGGAGGTGGCAGTCATGAGGTCCGCGCCCGAGCAGAAAGTGTTCCCGGTACCAGTGATGATGATGGCACGCACCGCTGGATCAGCAACGGCCTGCTCCAAGAAGCCGCGGGTCATTGCCATCGTCGCCGGGCTGAGCCGGTTGCGTAGGTCAGGACGATTGAGGGTGATGGTCGCAATTACGCCTTCCACCGTATACAACACTGATGGTGGGATATCTTGTGAACGTTGGGTCACCTGGAACTCCTAATCTCGTTCGTTATTTAGATCGAGGATGAGGTGAAATTCGCGTGCATGGCCGCCGACGTCAACCTGATGCTCTGAAGCTGTCCGCAGGCCTCTTGTCGATCCGGGCAGCGCAATGTTAGCGGACACCGAGATCCCGGGCGATCAGCATTCTCTGCACCTCGCTGGTGCCCTCTCCGATCTCCAGGATCTTGGAGTCCCGCCACATGCGAGACACGGGGTACTCGTTCATAAACCCGTAGCCCCCGTGGATCTGCGTCGCCTCCCGTGCATTTGTTACCGCGATTTCTGAGGAATAGAGCTTGGCAATGGCGGCCTGGCGCTTGAAATCCTCACCGCGCAACATCCGTTCAGCAGCGTCGTAGTAGGCAAGGCGCGCGGTATGGGCGCGCATCTCCATGTCGGCGAGTTTGAAAGCGATCGCCTGGTTTGCCCCGATGGTTCGACCGAAAGCGGTGCGTGTATTCGCATATTTAACCGACTCATCGAGGCAACCCTGTGCCAGGCCAACGGCCAGTGCAGAAATGGCGATGCGGCCCTCGTCGAGAATGCTGAGGAACTGCGCGTATCCGCGTCCCTCGGTGCCGATCAGGTTCTCCTCGGGAACCCGCACGTCATCGAAAGCCAGCTCGTGCGTGTCGGAGGCGTTCCACCCCACCTTGGAGTAGGGAGGGGCGACGTGTAGGCCCGGTGTACCGGAGGGGACGATGATTGACGAGATTTCCTTGGTGCCATCCGATCGGGTGCTCGTGATTGCGGTCACCGTAATCAGACCAGTGATGTTGGTGCCGGAGTTGGTGATGAAGGCTTTTGAGCCATTGATTACCCACTCGCCGTTGGAGCGAACCGCTGTTGTGCGCGTTCCGCCGGCATCCGAGCCAGCCCCGGGTTCGGTCAACCCGAAGGCACCGATCATCGCTCCGCTGCACATATCGGGAAGGTACATCTTCTTCTGCCCTTCGGTCCCGAATCGGTAGATCGGCATGGCACCGAGGGACACGGCAGCTTCAAGGGTGATTGCCACCGAAGAATCGACTCGAGCGAGTTCTTCGATAGCTATACAGAGGGCAAAGTAGTCGCCGCCCGAGCCGCCGTACTCCTCTGAGAAGGGAATGCCGAAAAGCCCTAGTTCACCCATCTGGCGAACGATGTCGTACGGGAAAGTTCGTTCTTCGTAGTGAACTCCGATGACAGGCACCACCACGTCGTTAGCAAATGCTCGGACCGTCTCCTGCAGCATTCGCAGTTCCGAGTTCAACATGCTGACCCCCAGGCGATTCCAGGATTGTCCACAGTGTTTCTGCAGTCGATGCCAGCCTAGTGAGCATTCGCTAACTAATCTTTGAGTTGATGGGAGTTCTCATGCGAATGAACATGCCGACCGGGTGGGGTTTATTCACTGTGGAAGGCGTTGCCCAGCGCGCGGGGGTGACTAAACGCACCGTGTACCGGCATTTCCCGGATAAGGAAAGTCTCGCGATTGCCGGTATCCGGATTTTGCCTACCTATGAAGGCTGGGGGTGGGGGAGGGAACTATGCGTGAGCGCCTGGCGAAATCTATTGCGTTAGCAAGTTTATTTCCCCAATATTGAGCACCGGCACTCTCCACCTGCATTGTGCACCGCATCGACCTGCCTGCTTCGATGGAAACACTTGTCGCCCAGGTGCTCAATCGTCGAATCAAAGCAGTCGACGCAGCATTAGAACGGGGCCGTTCACAAGGGGATGTGAGGCAGGGGGTTACTGGTTTTCAAGTGGAGGCACTGTTCAACGGCCTGATGCTCGCCGAACACCGGGGTGCTCCCGAAATGAGCACTCTTACTAGACGCACCGCGCTCATGACCGACACGATCTGGAAATTCATCAGCACATAGTTCGACCCTGCTTCTTTGTTGTTGGCCCGCCCAGGCGGGGGCGGACCGAAACATTTTTGCGCGCACAGTGGATGTTCGCGTGCAACGTGTCGCAACTAATTGTTGATTTTCTTCGCCCATGCTGTGTGTGTATTGGAAGCTTTCGCGCGGTACGTCGTGGTGTCATTTGTTCCCTCATAGATGGTGAGTTGATCACCGTTAATGACACAATTCACGCTGGGGGAGCGCGCCTATCCTCGGATGAATTCGATGAATTCAGTGAGTGACCTGTTCGCCGGGAGTGTTTTGAGTTCCTCGTTGCCTTCTCCAAAGTGTGACACTGGCGCAGCAAGTGATAAGGTCCCCTTATGAATCTCGTTGCCGAGTACCGTGATGCTCGACGTGGCGAAGAATTAGGGAGACTTCGCCGGGTACTTGCCCTTCGTGCCATGTCTGCTTCGGGAATCAGTCAACGCAAAATAGCGGAGTTCCTAGGTATCACGCAGCCTGCCGTCAGTCAGCAACTCAAGTGTGCTCCTGAACTTGTTGCCATTCACCCGAAACTGTTGGTAGAGGCTGCCGCACCGATTCTTAAAGCACTCGCGCATGATCACAACTACAGTCGACTCGCCGTATTCGGTTCCGTTGGACGTGGTGACGCTCGAGCGGACTCTGACATCGACCTGATAGTCGCGTCGCCGCAAGGGACATCATCTTTCGACTTTATTAGGTTTAGACAACTTATTGAGCAGGTTCTCGGTCGCGAGATCGACCTCGTGGACTACGGAGGTCTCACGCCGAAGCTGGACGAAGACATCCGTCGAGAGGCTGTAGTGCTGTGATGGAACGTAAGGCGGCAAAGGAATTGCTACATCTTCAGGGTTGGTTTCGCAGGTTGAGGAAATAGTAAAACGAGGTCAGGAGGCGTATCTCGCTGACGAATTGCTTCAAGTGGCTGGTGATTCCTTAATGATGAAACTGGGGGAAGCGGCTAATCGCTTGGCAAAGTTAGGAGTTCTCGCACCCGATGGAGTCGACTGGGCATTAGCTGTTGCCAACCGCAACTTCATTATTCATCAATACGACGAACTCAACCGGCTTGTTACTTGGCGCACCCTGTGCTGTGACCTTGTGGAGTGGGAGATTTCACTGCGGCCATTGTTTGTTAAAGCTGTGGCCGCGCACGCTGCTGATGAATGACGCACCGCATCTTCCATCTGCGTAACCCGCCGCCAGTACTCCGGTCTGACGCTCATGATTTCCAACGGTCGCGATCCGGTGGGAATCGATGGAAGCGCCTACTTCTCAAAGATTCTCGGTCCTCCCCACTTTCCACGCATCGTAATGCCCTGACGGCTATTGAACATTACGTCGACTTCGAAAGCGACTCACAGGCCGACGGGATGTGGACACGATGGCTGCGCGATGTGACATCAAAACTCGCGGCTGCAACCCAAGTCACAATTTCTGCTTATGACTGGAGCGTCGTGGCTTCCTATGTCGTTGCTCTCAAGGATCAGTTCTCCGATGGTGTGGCGATAGTTGTCGTGCACTCAGCCCCGCTTGACCACGGCTCATTGGTGCTGCATCGTTTAGGAAAATCTCGGCATCCTGAGGACAATGCCGAGGCGTGCCGAGACCTCGTTTTCCACCTTTTGGCCAGATTCAACGAGCCTCAATGGATGGCTCACGCCCTGGGCCCGATCGTGCGCCGTCTCCGACGGCGACTCGACCCCGATGATGTTCGCGAGCTGGTGAGCCAAGCGATCGCTGTATCGATCCCAGGTGCGGCAGCGTGGCTCGACCCCTCTCAAGATCCTTCTCTAAAAGTCGACGGCCAAGGAGTCCGCATCGAGTTGTCTCGGACCTGTGCGACCGGCGGCACTTGTCGCGGTTTCCCTGAACGAATGAGAGTCGTTCAACATGGGCGTCCTCGAAACGTTTGACAGCCCTCACATAATGGCACGCATGCAGATACTTCGAACTGTCCCTGTGATCACCGTCGACGACCTCCCCGCATCTGTCGCATCTTACCTAGCCGTATTCGGCTGCGACATCCTGATGGACCACGGTTGGATCGTGACGCTGGGATCATCTCCCTCCGGACCTCAGTTCAGCCTTATGGAAAAAGATCAGACTGCACCAACCAACCCGACAATCTCGATTCAGGTCCCGAACCTTGACCTGGCATACGACGCCGCCGTGAAGGATGGGCTCGAAATTCTTCACCCTCTCACTGACGAGAAGTGGGGCGTCCGGCGGTTTTTCTTCCGCGATCCTTCCGGAAATGTCGTAAATGTCCTGACTCACATCGAGTGAGTTGGACGGTTTGAATGTGAGCTTTGAGGATTCCAGGAATGATGCCCGAGCCTTTGGGCGGCGAATTTAGCGGGCGTGTTACCGATTGTTTACACTTCCCGAATGTCACAACTGGGTGATATTTTGTTGATACACGAAGTTCTCGCACAGGGGGAGGGGATGGGCCTTTTGACCCACCCTCTTCACCAATTTTCCGGACTGATTCGCCCTCCGTGGGGACGGGTGTGATTACGGCGCGGTCGCGTTGTGCGCGCATTTAGTTCTGCCACGTTTGGGAAGCGGGGTCCCACGTGGTCAAGGTGCCTTCATCGGCCAAGATGGCGTCAATAAATATCGCCATGAGCTCCTCAGCGTCTTCGACCATGGGGTGCGTTGCGCAAGAAGGCGTAGTGGCCGCCATTTTCGCGTAGCTTTTTCCCCAGCTGGACGGGATGGCAAGTGTTCTCACGTTGCCGAGTCCCCGACGATGCGCTTCGCTTCGGATGGCCCGGCGGAGTCCTTGGGCATCGACGATTTGTGTG
>JBDNFH010000039.1:0-4078 GCA_041689915.1 Candidatus Nanopelagicales bacterium
GAGTTTTCTAAGGGGCGCGCGGGGCGGGCCTGGTTACAAACAAAAGGCCCAGGTGGCGCGAATATCTAAACGGAATACATAGGGTCGTGAATCTCACGGGCTCACTGACTCACTAGCTAGCAGAGGGAAGTTTTTGTTGTCAATTATGACGCTTCCTATATATATTTGTTTTCTGTGGATTTGCCCGATTTCGACAATATCCTCCAAAAGGTTGCCATATGTAGAAACCTCACTTTGATTGGCTTATATTCCCGGAATGCTGACAAAATCTTGGTCTTTCCAAACGCGCCATGGACACATTCCCACCCCAAGGCCTTCAGCAGCAGCAGCAGCAGCAGCAGCAGCCTCAAGGCCAACGGCAACACCAGTTGCTGCTACCGCAGCCTGCAGCCGGGGGGACGCCGGCCTTCTTCGATGCCGCTATGTTGGCAGAGCTTCAAGCTCAAGCAACACTGCGGGGACAGGCGCCGCCGCCAGTCACAACCGCGGCTGGAGGGCGCAGCTCCGGAGGTAGCGCTGGCGGTAGGACTGGTGGCACCAAGGCGGCCTCGCGGAAATCGAGAAGGGAGGGCACAGATCGCTTCGAATACATCCGCGACAAGACCGAACGGAAGGTGTCGCAGAGCAAACAGATCAAGCAGATCAAGATCGACCTCGTGCGGCTTTTGCTGACCACTGGAGCCCACTCTATTCTCCTCGTTGTCCCAGAATCATGGTGCGTTCACAAGTTCGCAACTGCTGGTGACTTTAACTCGTTCCTCGAGATGTACGCCTGTGCTTTGGAAGCTCAGCGGAAGCGGCAGCGACGTGCAGTAGCATTGAGCATTGACGAGGTGTGGGAGCGCTTTCAGGGCAAAGGTGGCCTCCATCAGATAGAGGGACTCTGCGCAGCACTTCTGAAGGAGGGGTGCAACGCAGAAGTCGTCGACGAGGCCAAGGACGCATACCTTGCAGCTCTGGTGAGCAACGACGATTCCGCCGAAGTGAGCAAGTCCCTGTCTCGCCACCTCAATGGCGCCCTTCGAAACTTCATTCATGACCATTCAGCTCTTGCGGAGTAAAGGTCAAAACACTTGAAGCACCACCACTGCGAGTCTGAGACGACGCCGAACAGCAAGGCTTCACCACTAAGCCCTGAACCGTGAGCCGCAACGGTGCTCACCACAGCTGCAGATTCGTGGAGACCTGGAAACCACTTGGAACCTGGAGACAGCCACCTGAAAGTAAAGAAACGAGGGCGCGAGGAGGGGCTGGCGGGTACTGGCGTTGCGCGTTAGCGCATCGGGTGTTTTGCTTGGGGGTTGCATTGCGCACACTTGTACTTACATCGCCAGTAAACATGTACCTACCCCCCCCCCCTTACTCATGCCTCTTCATATAACTAGCCACGCGCACGCGCACGCGCACGCGCTGGCCAATCCTGACTCCCGATCTCACCACACCACGCGCACGCAACCGCGCACGCAGCCAACTAGCCGCGGGGCGCACTGGCCCCTGTGCGGCATGGTGCTTTTATTTTACCAAAGGCAAATACCAGGTGTCATTATTCTTTATTACCAAAGGCAAATACCAGGTGTCATTATTCTTTATTCCAGATCCCATACTCGAGTTGGGAGTTGCCTCTCATACAATAGCTCAAGTCCGGAAGTCCGGGCGGACGGAAATCGCACCCAGGACGGGGGGGGGCGGATGGGACCCCCCTTGACCCCCCCCCCCCCAGCAACCAGAGCGCAGCATGCGGCCTACGGCCCAGCGTTTGCGGCCTGGCTGCGACAGCGGAAGCACACTTTGTTTGTGTGCGTACACACGTGGACGTGCCCGAGCACGCGAGGCTGCGCGCAGCAAGAGCAAGTGGCGTGGCGCCGTGCCACTTCGACGGGCAGCTCTGTGCCGCCTCTACCCCCGCCCTGGGCCGCGGGTGGCCGCGCAGGCCCCGGGGCTTGCAGTGGCGCCCGCGGGAGTTCGGGTTTGTCGGGTGGTCGCCAAGAAACCGCGTTGCCCATCGACGCAGCAGGGGGCTCCAATGCAGGGTCGTTCCACGGGCTTCCAGCTGTGTCCATAGCCACTGCTGCCGAGCGCTCGTCCACAAGGGCCTTGATTTCAGCGGTGCGCCTGAATGTCCTCGCGGCCTCCATTTGGGCTTGGCGGCCCATCACGGCGCCTTGTCGGCCATTCGCTTTGAGCGTCCGTGCAAATCGGCGCAGGCGCGACGGGTCGTCACTGGCACGCTCCAAGGGCGAAGACACAAAAGAACTGCTGTTACCCTGGCTCTCGGTCTCGGCGTAAAGTACGGAGCTGGCTGCGGCAGCGGCACCCGCCCCCGGGCCCGCACGAGCAATGCGCCGGTGCGACTCAAGCCACGAACCCAGAGCTCCAAGTCCCGACGCCTCGTCGCTCCCGGCGGCGCCTGTCGTGCCAACTTCGGCTGCGTCGGTGACTGTCATTGCCAGATCAACCAATTTCCCCATATCACCGAGCCTCCGGCGAGCTTCCGTCCGCCGCGAAATAGTAGATTGCTCTTGTTGGACGAGCAGGCTGAGTTCACTTGTGGACGGCCCCTCCTCGCTATGAGCTCGCTCGCAGAGCTCTCTTGCCACGTTGCGCCACCATGAGAGCGCTTCTGCGATGGTTCGTCGGGATTTGGAAACAGAGGGAATATACAGGTCCTTTTCTCCACGCGATCCAGCCAGGGCCGCTGCAACTGCACGAGGGGGGGCCGACTGTGCTTCATACTTCTTTAGATCACTAACCATTTCACTTTTTAAGTACGAGGTACTCTCAATGGCCACCGGTGTCTTCGCTTCAACTTGAGCCCTGCGCCTTAGCCTTGCCTTGAGAGCATGCTCAGCAGTCAAGTGCGGCCTCGGAGGGGTTGGGCGCTTGGCAGCTGACGCAGAACTCCCACCAAATACAAGCCGCTGCACGTCAGCCCGGAGCAGCGCTCGGCCAGTTTGCTGCGAGTCCATGGCCAAAGGAGGGATTTCACCACCAAAGCCCACAGCGGCGCGGGCTGAAGAACGAGCGCCATCGATATTCACCTCCTGTCCTTCCACTTCGTCCTCGCCAAAGGTCCCTTCCAGCCGCTGCCGAGTTGCACTCGAAATCCACATATTACACTCTCGGTGCCCAGAAGGTGCGCGACCAACGCCGCTCGCAGAACCAAGCCGTCGATCGGGCTCCTCATGCGGAAGCGTCATGGAGACGCGAACAACACCTTTCACCCATGATCTGTCGCGCCGGGATCGCCCAACGAGTCGTTCATAAATGCTGTGGATAATCTCAGTCACCTCGTCCGAGGGTGCAAAGTACGAACCCATGTCAGTGAACATGGCCTCGAAGAGAAACGCAAGGTCGGCGAGCGGCATTGTGGCAACTTGAACCCTGAAGTCAACAATGAGGCGCATGTACTTGTGCTTGCAGGTTGCTGCGCAGAGCTCTGCTAGCTGCTCGAGAAGAAGCCGGACGTTGCCGAGCATGCCCTGGCGCATGCTGTCGAAAAGGCACTTCGTGATAAGCGTGTGCTCAATGAGCTCTTTGAGCTTTGCAAGAACTGGCGAGCGCGCAGCTTCCTCGTCCATGAATTGATCGAACCCAACGTAACTCGGCTCGGCAGGGTTTGTCTTCCGGTATCGCTGCATCCACCACTTCAGCATCCCGCACACCGCTGAGAATAGCTCGTCGAGGGCTTCATTCACATTGCCGCAGCTTAGCAGAAATTTCAAGCGGCCTTCTGTTAAGCGCCAGTCTCGTGCGAAAAACGCCCACGCATCTCGATTGCCCTCGAGATTCACAATAATGGACTCCTGCATGCAATGCCAGATGCCAAGGATAAGTATGATGCACGTATTGAGCACGCGAGCCTGCTCCTTCGTGAGCTTCTTGGATGGTATCCGCGCTGCATTTGGAGCACCATTCGCGGCGCCAGCCTGGTCGCTCTTGTTGGTGCCCCCGGAGCTGCCACTGCCAGTGCTGGCATCATCAGTTGAATCGGCGCTACTATCCGTGTCGGAGTCGCCTTCTTCAGGTTGAGCTCCCGCGTTAGCCTCCTCTGCATCGCCCTCTTGGGCGTCCAGAAGCA
>JBDNFH010000040.1:0-38735 GCA_041689915.1 Candidatus Nanopelagicales bacterium
ACGAACACCGAAGATCCGTACCGAGGCCTGGATCAACGAACCCGCGAAGGAAACCACCACGACAATCGAAAAGATCAAAGAAGAAATCATCGAAGAAACAGTCTAGACACTCACTGTCTCACTTGACTTGACAAATTCCGCAGCGCGGGACAGCTGGTCGTTCAGCTGACCGCGCCTGGCCAAGACGAACAGCGGCCAGGCACCGTGACGACTACCCCTACGACGTACCAACTGACCGGCGGGCTCCGAGCGCGGTCCGGTGACTCGACAGAGTCGGCCCAGGAATTGTTGGGTTTCCGCGGCTGCGGTCTGGGCTGCTTCGTCGCAGCGGCGAACTGGCAGCCCGGCGCGTCAGTGCTGACCCTCTGGGTTGACGCGTCCGGCTGGACGGGCGGCACCGCTGGGCTGTTGATCCCATGGCCGGGACGAAGTGATCCAGCCGCCCTGACCCGCACCGTCGACGTCATGTCTGCCATCCCCGCATTCACCCTGTTCGAAGACGTCACCAGCGACACGACCACCACGGTGCAGTCGGTTGGCGGACTGAGCCTCAGTGGCAAGCGCTTCATTGCCGCCGAGCCCTACACCCGAGGGGCACCCATCGTCACCGTCATCGGTGATACGGAACTGACCACCCGGATCCTGCTGGGATTTCCCGCCGACAACTACACCGTGGACCTGACCATTGACCGCGAGGGCCGTATCCAACGAGAAACCCTCGTCACGGGCAAGCACCTCGTCTCCCGCACGTTCACCTACCCCGATAGCCCGTCAACGCAAAGGAGGCCCTGATCATGGTCAACCAGAGTGGCAACATACGGCTCACCTCTGAGCAACGCAAGAATTAATGAGCCACTGCTCATAACACTGGAAATGTTATCCACATGGCTTTGCGCACTCGTCAAGTAGTGGCTCGATCATGGCCAGCAGTGTTGCTGCCGTAACCGCTCCACGGGATTGCGCCACGTGGGACACACCATGAAGCCCACACGTTGAGAACCACAACCTGACCGGCAAAGTCAGAGAGCGCCAGCGATCTTGCTGGCCTTTCCAAGTAGATCCCGTGCAGGTTCAGAGTACGTAATAGCAATCAAGTCATTGTCGTCAAAGGTCAATGAAGTCAGTGATGCCAATGTGCATTGACGTGAACGCGGGTCATGCCACAGCCTGCGGCGCTCCGCCGCCAGCCGCGCAACCCAAATCGGCAACTGGTGACTCACGAGAACCGCTTCACGGCCCTGTGCCTGCAGGCGTGCAGACTCAACGGCAGCGTTCATTCGGGCGGCGACAAGGTCATAAGGCTCACCCCATGAAGGTTTAAATGGATTCCACAGGTGACGCCACGTCTTTGGTTGCTTAAGTACACCGTCACCGACACTCACCCGTTGACCTTCGAAGATATTTTCTGCTTCGATCAAGTCTGGGTTAGTGACGATTTCGAGCTTGTGACTGTTCGCGATTGGCGTCGCTGTCTGCTGGGCACGTTCCATGGGTGAAGAAATAACCGTGGCAATATCACGATTGGCTAGTGCAGCTGCTGCGCGATCAGCCATTTCTAGTCCAAGGTCACTGAGGTAATAACCCGGGAGCCGACCGTAAAGCACGCCTTCTGGGTTATCTACCTCACCGTGCCGAAGTAAATGGACAGTTGTGTGACCTGATGACGCTGACATGAATTTTACTTCGTGCTCTTACGTCGCGCGACCGGCCTGCGACGACTTGGCCGCCAAGACACTTCACCATTCGCAAGTGCGGCGTCACGCAAACCTTCGGCATGGACCGAGAGTGCATCAACCAGTGCGAGTGGGGTGTTGACTTCAGCGAGCACGTCAACCCGTAGCCCGTGTTCGGCTGCCGTCTTCGCGGTCTGCGGACCGATGCAGGCAACCACCGTGGTTGCATGAGGCTTTCCTGCAATTCCGACCAGATTTCGAACAGTGCTGCTTGAGGTGAACAGCACGGCATCAAAGCCACCGGTCTTAATAGCTTCGCGGGTTTGTGCGGGGGGTGGCGCCGCCCGCACGGTACGAAATGCCGTGATGTCTTCAACTTCCCAGCCAAGATCGGTTAAGCCAGCTACCAACGTATCGGTTGAAATATCAGCTCTGGGAAGGAAAATTCGATTGATTGGGTCCGTGAGGCTATCAAAGGGAGGCCATTCTTCCATTAACGCCGTGGTGTTTTGCTCACCCGGAGCAACCAAGTCTGGCTTCACGCCAAACTCAATCAGGGCTGCAATTGTTGACGCACCAACGGCTGCAACTTTGAGCCCAGAGAATGAGCGGGCGTCAAGACCGTATTCTTCAAGTTTCTCCCGAATTGCTCGGACCGCATTGAAAGATGTGAAACCAACCCACGCGTAACGACCCGAAACCAGTCCGTTGACTGCCCGGTCCATTTGCTGTGGGGTGCGCGGAGGCTCAACCGAGATTGTTGCGACTTCACTGGGAACTGCTCCATGCGCCTTGAGTACTTGGATCATTTCTGCGGTGTTGTCTTGGGTGCGAGGGATCAGTACCCGCCAACCAACCAACTCTTTCTTTTCAAACCAGTTGTACTTCTCACGTTGATCAATTACTTCACCGACGACAACAAAGCCTGGTCCGGAATCTTTCGAACCTTTCAGCAGCACACCGACCGAGTCAAGAGTAGAAAGTGTCGTTCGCTGATCAACCGTGGTGCCATTGCGAGTGATAGCGATCGGGGTTAGCGGATCTCGTCCAGCTTTTACGAGCTTGTCTGCGATTGTGGTGACCAAGTCGCCACCTTCAAGGAACACCAAGGTTTCGCGGGGGTTGATTAAAGTCTCCCACTCAATCCCGGAATCCTGTGCGTTAAGAATTCGCACTTCATGGGACTTTCCTCCAGTGAGGTTGAAGCCGGCGAACGCTGGGATTCCAGTAACTTCACTGACTCCGGGCACGAGTTCAAAATTGGCATGTGAACGACGAAGCACTGAGATCTCTGGGACTAAGCGACCCGAGACGATTGGATCTCCAATAACCAGACGAACAACCAACTGTGCTTCACGTGCAAATTCAAGGACTAATTTTGCAGCATCTGCTGGCTCGAGTTCGATTTCGTCTTCACCGACGGTGCTCACGACCTTGTCTTCATTTACATAAGCCAAAGCAATGTGAAGGGCTTGTACATCCGTAACAATTTTGTCGGCGGACTTGAGCAATCGAACAGCACGCATAGTTAACAACTCAGGATCACCCGGACCGGCCGCGATGAAAACTATGGATCCAAGAGTTGCTTTCTTACGTGGAGCCGTGGGCGCGACCTCCACTCCTTCGATCACCGCAGGCTTTGCTGCGCTCTTTGCTGCTGACTTCTTCTCTGTTGTCACTTCAACTGCCTTTTTTGTTAGTGTTGCGTTGGACTTTGACTTTGCGATTTTTGTAGTTGGGCTCATGCGATCTCCGCACGGTTTTGTTGTTCAAGTGAGCTTTGGTCTGAATCGGATCTTTGGTCATGGAATGCGAGTATTTGAAGTTCAACGGCCAAGTCCACTTTTCGCACTTCAACCTGCTCGGGGACATTGAGCACGACAGGTGCGAAGTTAAGGATGCTCACCAATCCAGCCTGAATCATGAGGTCGGCGATCTCTTGCGCGGAATCAGCCGGAGTGGTGATCACACCGATATTGACATCACTTTGGGAAACCACTGCCGGTAAATCACTCACTGGCATAACAGTGAAGGATTCTTGCCCACAAACCAGCGTATTGCCAACTAATTCGTGATCGCGATCAAAAATTCCAACAATGTGAAAACCACGAGCACCAAATGCTCGATAGGACGCTAGAGCTCGGCCTAAATTCCCCATTCCAACAATGACAATTCCACGTGACTTGGTCACCCCGAGTTCACGTGCGATTTGAAAGGTGAGATAGGCGACGTTGTAACCCACCCCGCGAGTTCCAAAGGATCCAAGGTGAGAGAGATCTTTACGCAACTTGGCTGAACTCACTCCGCAAGCGGTCGAGAGTTCTTCACTGGCAATAGTGGTAACGCCCTGAGCTCCAAAAGTCACCAAGACGCGGTGATAGATGGGCAACCGGGCAATGGTTGCGGCCGGAATAGCACCGGCTTTGCGGTTGGGAAGGGTCACTATTTTTACCTCGGGTCAAAGAACATGTAGGTGACATGCTCACTTGTGATTGCGGCCTTGTGAAGACAGCGAACTCTATTCACTTGGGTAAACAGATATCAAATATTACCGGACACATGTGTCCGATAATCGAATTCTTAATGGGAAAGTTTAGTTGCTAAACGATCTCGATTAACCCGCCAGAAGTCAAAAGGTTCCCCATCAACCAAGATCACCGGGATTTTTTCCCAATAGAGGTCGGCCAGTTCGGGGTCGTCGGTAATCGAGAGTACGAGAAAACTTTGACCCAACTCTTCACACACTTGGGATACGACTTCAACTGCCTGCTCACACAGGTGGCAATCTGGCTTACCCACAACCGTGACGCGCGGTGAATCACTCAAACTTGCTCAATCGATTCGCCATAAACCTCACGCAGTCGACCTTTTGCAATTTTCCCGGTCGCAGACCTCGGCAAACTCCGCACGATCCGGATCTGGGTTGGACATTTAAACCGAGCGAGTGATTCGGCAACGGCTGCGGAAATAGATGCCTCCGTTGCATGAGAACCTGGTGCCAAGACAATCAGCGCGCTCACAGCCTCGCCGGTTTCTGTGTCAGGTCGACCAAGCACTGCCGCTTCGGAGACGCCAGCGAGCGCCTCGAGCGCTACTTCAACTTCACGCGGAAAAACATTAAACCCGTTGACAATTATTAGTTCACGGCGACGATCTACCAAGTGCAATGCGCCGTCTTCATCCTGATAGCCGATGTCCCCGGTGCCAAACCAACCATAGGAGTCGGGACCGCCATCACGATCGGGCCAATAGCCCAGAAAAACCCCAGGACCCTTAACCCAGATTTCCCCCGGATCACCCAACTCGGCGTCTTCGCCGGAGTCGGCCATGATTCGAATGCTCGTTCCCGCAATTGGGAGGCCAACACAACCTGCACGAGCGCGTGAATCAACAACAGTTGAAGTAATGACGGGTGATGTTTCAGTCATGCCGTAACCCTCAAAAATTCGCATTCCCGTGAGTTCTTCAAAGCGATTAAAAACTTCAATTGGTAGCGGCGCTGCACCACTGAACAGCAACCTAATGGGTCGCATTGCGTTGGCAACATTGGGAATCCGTGACCACATTAAGTACATTGCAGGTGCGCCGGCAACGGTTGTCACGTGTTCCCGCGAAATAACTTCAAGGGATTCAGCCGCATCAAATCGGTCAAGAATTACGACCGATGCACCCGCTGCGATTGCCATGGTCATTACGGTGTTCAAGCCATAAACATGGAATAGCGGCAAGACGGCAAGGACCGTGTCCTCAGCGCTCACAATTGGGGGGTTGCGCAGCTCAAGCAGAGCAGAAACGTTACTGACCATATTCGCATTGGTCAGCATCACGCCCTTTGCGGTTCCTTCAGAACCTGACGTGAACAGAAGTAGTCCAAGATCGTCGGATGCAATTTGCGGAAACTCAACTTTAAGATCAGGCTTGCGAATCAGGTTCTTTATTGAATCTTTCACAAATTTCCGAATTGACTCACGCGCGGACGTGATTTCCTCGCACAACATTGCTAGACAAGAATCTGGCACCGAGTCAGCACCAAGCTCTGCATACTCTGCTGAAACCAAGAGGACTTTCGCTTGCGAGACTTCTAGAATCTCGGTGAGTTCGCGTGATGTGTAACTGGGGTTCAAAGGAATGGGAACAAGTCCAGCGCGAACAATTCCAAAATAGGAAACCACGAACTCAATTGAGTTCCCTATCAACATTGCGACTCGATCACCAGAACGCGAAGGGATCAAGCCGCTTTCCAGTAATGCCGCCGCTGTTGCACTCACTTGCGAGTCCAAAGTGGAGTAAGAAATGCGTGCCCCTGTTTCGGCTTCAATTAATGCGACTCGATCTGGATCACGGAGGGCTGACATTGCCAAGAAGTCCGCAACGGTCACCACTTCGTGGAAGGTGCCGGTCTCGGTTGCGGAATTAATGGAGTTCACGGTCCGAGTTTGACACATAACCTGATCCGGGGACACATGGTGAGTACTCTGTTTGTGTGTCGCCGGAAAAAGCCCCAGAGAAAAACAACGTCTTAGGGACCTTCCGCCAATCTGGCGTTGCCTCAGCCGCTGCCGCTTACGAGTCGCGGAGGAGTGAACGCCACAGCGGATCGTCTGCCGCTTTTTTTGACGTTGATAACACAATTATGCGCGGTGCTTCCCTTTTCCATTTTGCCGCAGGTCTCGCCAAACTCAAATATTTCTCCGGCCGGGATATTTTCGGCTTTGGCATCAAGCAAATGAAATTCGTGCTTTCAGGATCCGAAGACCTAGAAGATGTTGCCTCGGCAACCGAGGCCGCTTTGTCCTTTGTCCAGGGTCGCAGTGTTGAGGAACTTACCCGGCTAAGTGAAATAGTTTTCGACGATCGAATGGTTGACAAACTGATCCCAGGAACCTTGGCCCTGGCACAACTTCACATTGATGCAGGAATTGACGTTTGGTTGGTCACCGCAACCCCCGTTGAGCTCGCCGACTTGATTGCCAGGCGCCTTGGCTTAACCGGAGCGCTGGGCACTGTTTCCCAAACGGAAAATGGAGTTTATACGGGCAAATTAGTCGGTTACCCACTTCACGGATTAGCCAAAGCCGAAGCAGTGCGCGCACTTGGTCGCAGCGAGCATTACGACCTGTCAACCTGCTTTGCCTATTCCGACTCAGCAAATGACATTCCGATGCTGTCAACCGTTGGTTTCCCTACCGCCGTTAACCCTGATCCTGGACTACGCGCCTACGCCAAGAAGATGGACTGGGAAGTCAGCGACTTTAGAAGGCGTGCTCAATTGCGCGCCAATGCTGTGCCTGCTGCAGTTACCGCCGGTGGAATCGCGGTTGGACTTACCGCAGGTTACGCACTGGGACGAATTGTACGCGGTTCAAAAAATACTTGAGCGCTGGGAAAGTAATTCCCGAATTGTTCGGGTGAGCTCACCTCGCACTTGATCTGAACACGCAAATGCATCAATTGGGCTATCCGACTTCGGTGGAGCAATTGGGGTGCCAAATGAAATGGTCCACCTGCTCGGAAACGGAATCAGTCCCAATGGTCCCAGCGCGGGGAAGGTTGGCGTCACCGGAAGATATGGAATCTCAGCCCAGTCCAGGATCCCCTCAATTCGAGCCATGAGCGGATAAGCCTCTTCAGATCCAATGACCGCCGTTGGAATTATGGGAACATGGTTTTTGGCGGCTAGTCTTGCAAAGCCCGCCCGCCCGAATTCCTGCAACTGATATCGATGCTCAATCGTTTTTCCGACCCCGTTAACCCCTTCAGGCCAAACCCCGACCAGGTGACCGGCTTGCAGTAATTCATTGGCGCTCTCGAAATTGGCCGGATGCACATTTAGGTGCGCCATTAACTCGCGCATTGGATCTTGGAAAAGGAAATCTGCCCCGAGTAGGTGCAGTGCGCGCACTGAGTTCTTTTCAAGCGCGTGAACGACCATAAGGGCATCAATTGCAAATGCCCCGGCGTGATTTCCCACGATCAGAGCCGCGCCGAATGCCGGGATATTTTCCGCGCCGACTACCCGGGTACAGAACCAGTCACGGTAAATGGGGTCTAAGACGTGGTCAAAGAATCGATGTTCTGCGAAACTGGGGCATGTAGCCGCATGATCCGGAACGTTGTGCATGACCTACGCCTCGGACCGAAACCCTATTGACTACTTCTTCTTGTTTCTGCGCTGGACTCGCGTGCGACGCAGCAGTTTGCGGTGCTTCTTCTTGGCCATCCGCTTGCGACGCTTCTTAATTACTGAGCCCATTAATTATTCCCTTACTTGAAGTAAATGTCATGAAAAGCGATTTGAAGTCTATCTGTGGTTGTTCACTGTTCGTGGTGCGAGGTTGCTTGGACGCGTTTATGCAGTTTCAATAAACGAATCGCGAAGGTAATCCTGGACTGCCTGCTCAGGGACACGGAATGAACGGCCGACCCGAACAGCTGGCAACTCACCATTGTGTACCAGGCGGTAAACCGTCATCTTGGATACCCGCATTACTCCGGCTACTTCGGCCACGGTGAGAAAACGAACATTGCCAAAAGCTGCTGTTGACATGCGGTGCTCCTTACTTCGATGGGTGTTTTGGGAGCGACTCCCCTTGAACAGGACTCCCGAACAATAGTAGGTCTCGCCGGCGTGGCGTGACTCAATACCCGAAAATGTTCAAATAATTTGGATTGACACGTTAAAACCAGGAATTTACTCCGGGATCCAATCCAAAGAATGAGAAAGAAGCCAATCTGGTTTCCATGATCGCAGAGTCGACCGGATCCCGGTCGTTGAATCCTTGATCAATTGGTTTAGCCCATGGCTTCGCTCCCTCGGAGAGACTGCGCCCACTTGCGACACCGAGTGACTCCTGGACGTATTCCAGGTAATCACTTGGAATTGCAACGTCTTTTGGTAACTCACTGTCGGTAACCACCGCGAGTAAATTCGCCCAACTACGGGGCACCGCGTCAGCAATGTCGTAACCTCCACCACCCACCGCGACCAGTTTGCCACCGTGACGGTGGGCAAGTTGATGTATCAATTCATACGCATACCGCTGACCGTCAACGCTCATGGCCAAATGCGTGAGAGGGTCGTGACTATGTGAATCTGCGCCATTTTGGCTAAAAATAATGTCCGGGGCAAATACTTCAACGATTGGTGGCACCACCGAGGCAAAGGCCCGGAGCCACCCTTGATCCCCCGTGCCGGCAGGTAGCGCGATATTGACGCAACTGCCGGGCGCATTAGTTCCACCGGTTTCATTTGGTAAGCCGGTTCCCGGGAATAACGTGCGAGGGCTTTCGTGAATTGAAATGGTAAGCACCCGCGGGTCATCGTAAAAAATATTTGCAACTCCATCTCCGTGATGAGCGTCAATATCAATGTAAGCGATTCGCTTTGCTCCCTGTTCAAGTAAGTCGTAAATCGCAACCGCGATGTCGTTATAAATACAAAACCCTGAAGCACTCTCGCGTTGGGCGTGATGCAATCCCCCCGCAAGGTTTACCGCGTGTGTTGCTTCCCCGTTCCACACGGCATTCGCGGCCATTAATGTCGCGCCGGCAACCCGAGCCGAGGCTTCATGCATTCCCGCGAAGACCGGGTTATCACTGCTGCCGAGCCCAAATTTGCGTGCCCTTAGCTCTGGATTTACTCCTGCAGCGATCACAGCTTCGATGTAATCAGCACTATGAGCCCGCAATAGTTGCTCACGGGTTGCGGGGATGACCGGACCAAAAAGGTTCTCCCTCAAAATAATTCCAAGATCCTGGGCCAATCGCATGGCCAATTCAACGCGAATTGGGGCAAGTGGATGATCAGACCCAAAGTTGTAGTGCACGAGTTTTTCATCCCACGGGATGTAGATGGGCAAAGTCACGAAATTGTGCTCAGCCCTTGCCAAGTTCAATTGAACGCGCCACCCCGGCAGCCAATGCCGCACAGATGGTTTCCCCAACGTGCCGCGCATCAAGGACTGCCATCGCCGCCTGAGTAGTTCCACCCGGTGATGTCACCTGCCTGCGCAAATCAGGCGCCGCCGACTCAGATCGGGACAGCAGCTCTGCCGAACCTCGAAGAGTTTCCCTAATAAGTTGATCTGACAAGTCAGCGTCCAATCCAAGTTCTTGGGCGCCCTGCTGCAGATACTGAGCGAGAAAGAACAAGTAAGCCGGACCACTACCGGAAAGTGCGCCAACGGCGGCCTGCTGGGATTCAGGTACAACGAAAACTTCACCAACCGCACGCAATAATTCAACCGCAACTGCAACGGAATTTTCCGAGCAATCCTGACCCCCACTGACGCAGGTAACGCCCATGTGAATTTGCGAGGGAGTATTAGGCATAGCTTTCACAACTTCACCGGTTTGGGGGAAACAATTTCCGATGAACTCGGTGGTGATTCCAACTGCAACCGAGATCACAATTGCATTGGATGCAATAAATGGTTGGAAATCTTGAAGTATTTCCTTGATTATTTGAGGCTTGATTGCAATCACTACAACATCGCACTCCAAAAGCGCCGCCCGGTCTTGGGTGACTTCAATGCCGAGCGAGTTTTCAAGGTGTTGGTATTTCCCCACGTCGCGCACAACTGCAACAATGCCGACCCCTGACTGCGTCCAGCCAGAGATCAGTGACTGACCCATTGAACCGGACCCGATCACTCCAATTTTTTTCACAGACGACGCCACACTCATTGCCTTACCCTGCCACACCCGGCAGTGGTTTTGTTGGATCAAGTAAGTCTTGAACTACGGGAGACACCAATGCAACTACTTGTTCCTGAGACAAACTTGCCAGGGGCTCGATCTTCAGGAAATACCGGTAGGCAACGACACCCGTCAAATAAGAACTGATCAGGGCCCCTCTAATTCGAGCATCAGGGATCCCCATCAAAATCAATGCCCGATCAACGACAGCACTTTGGAAGTAGTCCGATAGCGGTTTTATCACCGCGAACATATCGATGCCAGAGTTCAGTGAACTACCAGCATGTGCGGCCTTGAGCAGGTCATCACGCACCTGCTGGTCTGCGACCAGCTGAAGTATTCCTCGGACAAGCCGTTCACCCATTCCTTGGATTCCGGGAGCGACCAATGCGGGAATCGCTTTTTGCGGATCACTAGGAAAGGACATGGCAGCTGCGAACAACGCTTCCTTGTTCGCATAAAGATTTGAGACAACGGTTGGCGCGACTCCCGCTGCTGCCGCGATTGACTTGATCGTGGTGCGGGCGTAACCCGAATTGAAAAACATGGAGCGCGCAACCCCAACTATCCCACCGTTTTCGCCTTCTGGTTCTTGGGCCACTACCTACTCCTCACCGATCGGGAACACCTGACGAGCAAAATCAAGACTGGCCTTCAAATCTGCAATACGTTCGTTACGGTCAACTACTGAACGAGTCGAAATTTCAGCAATAATGTTTCCACTAAAACCGTTCGTTTTGAGAAATTCCAACCCCTCTCGGACGGGTTGGTTTCCTCTGCCGGGTACTAAGTGTTCGTCGGCGGAGGAATCGGTTCCGTCAGCCAGGTGAAGGTGCTGCAGGCGCTCCCCAAATTCCCGCATCATTTCAATCGGATCGGTTCGTGAAACTGCCGTGTGGGAAAAATCCAATGTGACATTTTCATAATCCTGTTTTCTAATGTCCCAGTCGGGAGCATAAGCAGGAAATGATCCAGGACCTGCTCGCCACGGATACATATTTTCGACCGTGAAACCTACCGGGGAATTCGAGTTGAGTTCAGCAATTCCTTTTTCAAAATTTTTGGCATACTCTCGCTGCCAACGAAATGGTGGATGAACAACGACGCTAGTGGCACCTACTAATTCGGCCACCTCGCGCGCCTTATCAAGCTTCCCCCAAGAGTCGGTTCCCCAGACCCGTTGAGTAACCAGCAAACACGGAGCATGCAGGGACAGGATCGGCAGTTGATAATGCTGAACAAGATTTCGCAACACGGTTGAGTCTTGGCTCATGGCATCAATGCCGACCATCACTTCAACTCCGTCGTATCCGGTGAGCGCGGCAAGTTCAAATGCAGCCGCGGTTGACTCAGGGAAAACCGACGACGTGGACAGGCCGACCTTCATGGTGCACGCCGCCAATGGTCGGTAACTCGGGTTGCAATCCCAACGGCCACAGCTCCAATCAGACCGACAACTACCGAGATAATGCTGTAACGCTCTGGACCAAGGGACAACGCAAAAAAGTTTGAAAGAAAAGGAATGTAAAGCACAGCAATAAACGCCGCAACCATAAGAGCAACAAGTCCAAGCCTGATCCCATTAAGCGGTCGCGCCGATTGAGCCAGAACCGCAGTAGTCACGATGAATAGGGTGATGGTCGCCGCTGACTGTGCATTAAATATAGGTTCATCAAAATAGAGTGCGACTCCATAACTGGTGAAAGATGCAGTCGCGGCGATCACTCCGGCCGGAATTGCAAATAGCAATACCCGCCGGAAGAACCCGGGTCGAAATCTTTCAATGTTCGGCATGAGTGCGAGGAAGAAACCCGGGATTCCGATTGTCAACGCGCTGACCAAGGTTAAGTGACGGGGCAGAAATGGGAACGCAACCGCAAAGATGACCGTGGCGCTACTCACGATCATGGCATAAAAGCTCTTGGTCAAAAAGACGTCGGCGACGCGTTCAATGTTTCCCAAAACCTTTCGCCCCTGTGCCACCACACTTGGCATTACCGACCACTGGTCGTCGAGCAAAACCAACTGCGCAACAGCGCGTGTTGCCCCTGACCCTGAACCCATTGCAATTCCTAGATCAGCGTTTTTGAGAGCTAATACGTCATTTACTCCGTCACCCGTCATGGCAACAGTTTTTCCACGTGCATGTAAAGCATCGACCATGCCTTGCTTTTGGGCTGGAGTTACTCGACCAAAAACGTTTGTAGTCGCAAGGATCTCGGCGACTTCATCAATATTTTCCGGAAGGTGACGGGCGTCATAAGGCTGATCTGCACCTGGAACACCTGCCTGGCCGGCAATCGCTCCGACGGTCTCAGCGTTGTCACCCGAAATTACTTTTACGTCGACACCTTGGCTGAGGAAATATGCGACCGTCTCGGCGGCATCGGGTCGAAGAGTCTGGCTAATCACAACCAGTGCGACGCACTCGACCGTTCCGAGTTTTTCGTCAGCACTAATGCTCGCCGAGCTTTTTGCGAGAACTAAAACCCGGGCACCCAAAGCTGCTCTCTTATTCGCTTGATCTAGCATTTTCGAATTTATCGGATCAACCATTTCTGGAGCGCCGAGTACCCACGAACCTTGGTCGGCAAATGTCGCACTCGACCATTTGCGTGCGCTCGAGAACGGCGTGGAGCCCGTTAACTGCCAACCTGGATTCGGATAATTGGACTCAATCGCGGTCAAGGTGGGATTCGCATTTGGCTCTGAAGCCGCGAGCGCCCCTAGAGCTGCTTCAATGCGGGACAAGGCCAAGGCACCGAGCGGAATCGTCTCCGAAACCTTCATTCCTGGCTCGGTCAGGGTTCCGGTCTTATCCGCGCAAACAGTGTCAACGCGAGCCAGCACTTCAACAGCGGGCAAGTCCTGAACCAGTACCCGCTTTCGGGCAAGTTCAATGACGGCTACGGCCATTGCAATGGAGGTCAAAAGGACCAGACCTTCGGGCACCATGGTGACTACGCCGGCGATTGTTCCTCTGATTGATTCATCAAGTGGCAACTTTGCTCGCAATAATTGCGACAGCAAAAGTGCTACACCCACGGGAAGCAGGAAGTAGGAAACGTATTTAATGAACTTGTTGATTGAGTCGCGAAGTTCCGAATTTGTGGTGTGAAATTGTTTAGCAGCCTCGGTGAGTCCGGCAGCAAATGAATCACGGCCAACCTTCGTTGCTCGCATGTATCCACTGCCTGCCACCACAAACGAACCACTCATGGCGGAGTCTCCAACAAACTTGTCAACCTGATCGGCTTCACCGGTGAGCAGACTTTCATCAATTTCCAAGCCTTGGGATTTTTCCATCACCCCGTCAACAACTAGTTGGTCACCGGTTCGCAGCACAATCAGGTCACCGAGCACAATTTCGCTTGGACTAATTTCTTGGTCGGATCCGTCACGCCGCACAACCGGCTTTGCTTCACCTATCACGGCGAGTTTTTCAAGGGTTCGTGCAGCGCGGTACTCCTGAATCGTCCCAATTAAGGTATTGGCCACAATCACAAAACCAAAAAGGGAATCCTGCCAAGGAGCAACTATCAGCATTACGATCCACATTGACCCAATGAGGAAGTTGAACCAGGTCAGGGTGTTTTCTTTGATAATGCTGGAAAGACTGCGGGAGTTTGCATCTGGTGCATCATTTGTTTCACCCGCAGCAATGCGCTGATCAACCTCAGCTCGAGTTAGTCCGACAAGAGCGTCGCTCTCGGCACTATTCGGGTGCCCAAGGCTCATGTCACCACGTTACCCGAACAACAGATCCTGCACATACTTAAAGGTGCCAGTGCTGCAAGCTAGGCATTGCTGACCTAGGCTTTGGTAGTGCCCGAAGTCCCCCTTGATTTTCCAAGAGCCTGGGTTGAGTTTGTCGACCCAGCCGACGACGACCAGTTGATCAGATGCGATCTGACCTGGCTGATGTCCAAGTACAACTGCATTTTTGGCCGAGGCTGCAAGGGGATTGATGCTAAACGCCCCGATGCTGGATGCTGCAACCATGGTGCTCACTTCTCTGACAAGAAGGATGAAAAGCGGGTGCGTAAATGGGTCAAGAAACTCACCCCCGAACTCTGGGAGAACTTCGAGGCTGGACAAGGCAAAAAAGGTTGGACCGATCGGTGCGACGGAGCCGATAAAACTCGAGTAGTCAATGGTGCCTGCATTTTTCATAACTCCGAAGGCTTTGCCGGTGGGTATGGCTGCGCATTGCACCATCTCGCCGAGAAAGAAGGCGTCCATTTCATTGAAACTAAGCCCGATGTTTGCTGGCAACTTCCGCTACGCCGCTCCTATGACAATGTGACCTACGAGGATGGCCGTGAACGCACGATCGTTATCTTAGGTGAATACGACCGTCGAGGCTGGGGTGCCGGTGGCGCTGATTTCGATTGGTACTGCACGGGCAATACCGAGGCGCATACCGCGAGTGAGCCCGTCTACATCAATTCAAAAGTTGAAATCGTGGCTCTGATCGGCGCACCAGCGTATGAAGAACTGGCCCGATTGTGCCATGATCGCGACGAAATCCTCACAGCTTTTCGTCAGCGGGGCCAAAAGTCAGACGCAACTGCCAGAATTGGGCTGTCAATTCATCCCGCTGACCCGCAGGACTAACGCTCAGGACTCAATATGGCAAAAAGCACCACTAAAGCACCCCAGTTCCGCTGCACCGAGTGCGGTTGGGCCACGGGCAAATGGGCTGGGCGCTGCGGTGAGTGCCAATCCTGGGGGAGCGTCGAAAAAGTCGGTGTTGTCACCACCACCACCAAAGCAAGAGCAACGAGCACACCTGCACTTGCTATCAATGCAATTGACATTAGCTCCGCTCAATCCCAAAGTACCGGGATCAGCGAATTCGATCGCGCTCTCGGCGGTGGCTTTATTCCTGGCGCCGTGCTCCTTCTCGCCGGTGAGCCAGGGGTTGGCAAATCAACACTGCTGCTTGCCGTTGCTGCTCAGTGGGCGCGGCTGGGTCACAAGGTGCTCTATCTCACGGGTGAAGAGTCAGCGGCCCAAGTTCGGTTACGGGCCGAGCGGATCAACGCTCTCAGTGACTTGCTTTTTCTCGCTGCCGAAACCGACCTAGGCGTTGCCCTGGGTCACATCGAAGAAACAAATCCATCACTTCTTATTGTTGACTCCGTTCAAACAATCTCAAGTGCCGATGTTGACGGTGTTGGCGGCGGGGTCACGCAAGTCAAAGAAGTTGCGGTATCCCTTATCCGCGTGGCCAAATTAAGGAACATGACAACGGTGCTGGTTGGCCATGTGACAAAGGACGGCAGTGTTGCCGGCCCTCGCGCCCTTGAACATCTCGTTGACGTTGTGCTCCAATTTGAAGGTGACCGCCATGGTCCGCTGCGCCTGGTTCGTGCGGTCAAAAATCGATATGGCCCAGCTGATGAAATTGGCTGCTTTGAATTGACCGAGGACGGGATTCACGGGCTACCCGACCCAAGTGGCCTATTTCTCGGAGATCGCACCCACCCAGTCCCGGGAACCTGCGTCACCATCACGGTCGAAGGGAAACGACCACTGGTCGCTGAAGTTCAGGCACTTATCGCCCCTTCAAGTTCACCCCAACCCCGCCGAGTGACCAGTGGACTGGACTCCTCCCGGACCGCCATGATGCTCGGAATCTTGGAGCGCCGAGCCGGACTCAAACTCTCGACGGCAGATTGCTTTGTTGCCACCGTGGGTGGCATGCGACTGCTTGAACCTGCTACTGACTTAGCAACCGCACTTGCCATTGTCAGCAGTGTCAAAGACATTTCACTTCCCAGCGGGCTCGTTGCAATCGGTGAACTTGGACTCGCTGGTGACATTCGCCGAGTAACTGGCCTTGAACGCCGTTTAGGTGAGGCAGCCCGCCTCGGCTTCACTGATGCAATTATTCCAGCCGGCATGAGCGTTAAGACCCAAGAAATAACCACCCATCCAGTGTCCAATATCGGACAAGCTGTAACAGTGATGGCCAAACTCACCGCGAATTCAAAGCCGGAAAGCGCCCCGGATTTCTAGTTCTTATTCGTCAATGCAAATGGCATTGCTTCACTGAATACATCGAGGTTGCGACCAATTACTTCATAGCGGCCAACCTTGGCCGCGGCACTTATGTCTTTGCAGCCCGGCTCACTTAATTGACCATTCCAAGTGATGGTTGATGCCACCTTGTCACCCGGCTCAAGAGTTACTATTTTAATCTTCTTTTTTGAGGAACAGTCATCACTTGACCAGACGTGATAACCGCCTGACTTAACTTCAAGTTCATTAGCCTTTGGTCCAACATCGCGCAAACAGGCAACACTGCCCGTATTTTCAATCGACAAAGACAGCACCGGTTCCTTGCCCACCTTATAAGTTGAGGAATCTGTTGTTGCTTCTACTAAAATTGCGGAATCAACGCAGTCAATTGGATCGGTCGTGACCGGCGTAATGACAGTATTTGGGTCAATTGATTCTGAAACGGCAACAGTGGGTTCCGAACCTGGCGTTTCAGTGGTACCTCCACCGGTGACCGTCCCAAAAACCCAAATCAGGCCGAAAAGTAGAAGCAGAGCGATTACTAGGAGTGCAGCCCGACGGACCCAATAGACACTGGGTGACTCCGGACCGATCGGCTGCATACTCACTACTCCACAGTAATGCGGCCCAAGTGCCGCATGAAACGATCCCCATGTGAGCACCCTTCATCCCGATCCACGAACCATTACTTCCTGGTTTGCTACCGAGGCCAGGGTTCTTCCTTGGAGAAACACCAACCCATGGGGCGTAATGGTCAGCGAATTCATGCTGCAGCAAACGCCGGTCCAGCGCGTTACGCCCCGATGGGAGCAGTGGCTTAAGCGCTGGCCAACGCCAACGGATCTTGCCGCAAGTTCAGTTGGCGAGGCAATCCGAAGTTGGGAAAACCTGGGTTATCCGCGTCGAGCTAAGCGGCTGCACGAAAGCGCCGTAATCATTACGCAACGATTTAATGGAGAAGTTCCAAGGACATTTGAGGAACTCATTTCCCTACCCGGCATTGGTGAATACACGGCAAATGCGATTCTCGCATTTGCATTTGGCCAACGCTCAATTGTCCTTGATGTAAATGTTCGCAGGCTGCTAGCACGCGCTTGGCTCGGGCAGTCCCACCAATCGCCAACGATTTCAGTGATTGAACGTGCACTCGCTCAAGAGCTCCTGCCTATTAGTGATCAGCATGCCGCGAAGTGGTCGGCAGCCTCAATGGAACTAGGTGCACTTATCTGCACTGCGCGGGATCCACTGTGCTCAGAATGCCCAATAATCAATGATTGCAACTGGTTTTCCCATGGAAAGCCTACTTCCAATATTCCCAAAAAAAGTCAGGCACGTTACGAAGGAAGTATGCGTCAAGAGCGCGGGCGAATCTTGAAGATCCTAAGGGAGAACAAAAATGCAGCCAGTTTCAAGAATCTCGCAGAACAATCATCTGATCAACAACGCTTTGAGAACGCACTAACTCAATTGCTTACTGAGGGTATGATTCGTAAAACCGGTAAGCACTACGCGCTACCGAATTCGTAAAAGTTCCTGCCCGTCAATTGATCGAACTATAACCCGCTCACCAACCAAATCCTGCAAAAGAACATCAATCCAAATTGAATCTGAGCTAGCACTTTCTTGACAACTGCTACTTCTCGGTCCACGAAGTGTCACGGCCACTTCAATTTCACTCGGCGACTCAAGGACGGTTACCGCAAGAGTTTGGTCAGGGCAAATCCCCGACCGGGGTGGCGTGACGTTTACTTGGATCACGTCTAGATCAACGGTTGGGCGATAACCTGCCGGCTGTAACTCTTCACTGACTTGACCAAGGGATGAAAATGGCCCATTCCCCGCGGCAAAACCCCAAATTACGAGTAACAGCGCAACACCTACCGTAATAGCAATGAGAAAACCGGCCCAGTGCGGAAAACCACGCTTGGGCCGGTCAAACTCGTTGAGGCCTGGAATCAGCGGTCCGCCACTCACTCAAAGCCTCCGCTACGCATAGTGGAGGGTAACCCGGTTATCCCGCGGCCTCAACGGGAGGTGAATCAGGGAGCACTTCCCGCGGGGTAGCAGCAAAGGTAAATTCTCGGGCGTCGCCCTCCCCTTCCACGTCAACCACCACGATATTGCCGGGGAGTAGGTCACCAAAGAGCATTTTTTCGCTCAGTGGATCCTCAAGGTCTCGCTGAATCGTGCGACGCAGTGGACGGGCACCCAGTGCGGGGTCATAGCCGCGCTCGGCCAATAAATTCTTGGCAGCGGTGGTCAGCTCAATATCCATGTCCTTATCAAGCAGGCGCTTTTCAAGGCCAGCGATCATGAGATCAACGATCTCAACGATCTGGTTCTTGCTCAACTGATGGAATACGACGACGTCGTCGATTCGGTTAAGGAACTCAGGACGGAAGTGCTGCTTAAGTTCCTGCTGAACCTTGCCCTTCATCTGCTCGTAGGCGGTGAATTCGTTGTCGTCGGGCGCAAAGCCAAGGTTTTGTCCCTTTGACACGTCGCGACTACCAAGGTTGGTAGTCATGATGATCACAGTGTTCTTGAAGTCAATGACCCGGCCTTGTGAGTCGGTGAGGCGTCCCTCTTCCAATACCTGAAGAAGCGAATTGAAAATGTCTGGGTGAGCCTTTTCAACTTCGTCGAAGAGAACAACGCTGAACGGCTTGCGTCGCACCTTCTCCGTCAACTGGCCACCGTCTTCGTAGCCAACGTAACCGGGGGGTGAACCAAATAGTCTCGAGGCCGTGTGGCGCTCACTGTATTCGGACATATCGAGTGCGATTAGTGCGTCCTCGGTGCCAAAGAGGAACTCGGCCAGTGCCTTGGACAATTCGGTTTTACCAACACCGGAAGGTCCGGCGAAAATAAATGAACCACTTGGACGCTTGGGATCTTTAAGGCCGGCACGGGTTCGGCGGATGGACTTGGACAGTGCCTTAATGGCTTGTTCCTGACCAATCACTCGATGATGCAGTTCCTCTTCCATGCGAAGTAGACGGGCAATGTCGTCTTCGGAGAGATCCGACACCGGAATTCCGGTCATAAGGGCGAGCACCTCACCGATCAGTTTCTCGTCGACTTCAGCAACGACGTCAAGATCGCCAGCTTTCCATTCCCGCTCACGTTCAGCACGTTCGGTCAGCAACTTCTTCTCGTCGTCGCGCAATGCGGCAGCCTTTTCAAAATCCTGCTCGTCAATTGATGATTCTTTCGCCTTGCGAACATCAGCTATTTTGGTGTCAAATTCGCGCAAGTCCGGTGGTGCAGTCATCCGGCGGATGCGCAAACGCGAACCGGCTTCGTCGATGAGGTCAATTGCTTTATCAGGCAAGTGACGATCAGAGATATAGCGGTCGGAGAGACGCGCCGCTGCTTCCAGTGCGCCGTCAGTGATTGAGACCCTGTGGTGGGATTCGTAGCGGTCACGAAGTCCACGCAGAATTTCAATCGTATGGGGAACATCGGGTGCTTCCACGAGCACCGGCGCGAATCGACGTTCAAGTGCTGCATCTTTTTCAATGTGCTTGCGGTATTCATCAAGGGTCGTGGCACCGATTGTTTGTAGCTCACCGCGCGCAAGCATTGGCTTGAGAATGCTGGCAGCATCAATCGCGCCTTCGGCAGCTCCGGCACCAACAAGGGTGTGGATTTCATCAATAAAAAGAATGATGTCACCGCGGGTGCGAATCTCCTTAAGTACTTTCTTGAGTCGCTCTTCGAAGTCACCACGATAGCGGCTTCCTGCGACCAGCGCACCGAGGTCAAGTGTGTAAACCTGCTTGTCCTTCAAAGTCTCGGGGACTTCACCGGCCACAATGTCTTGGGCGAGACCTTCAACAATTGCAGTTTTTCCAACACCTGGCTCACCAATCAGAACTGGATTGTTCTTGGTGCGGCGGGAAAGAACCTGCATAACTCGCTCAATTTCTTTTGAACGACCAATTACCGGGTCGAGCTTGTTCTCTCGAGCAGCGGCGGTCAGGTTGCGACCGAACTGATCAAGGACAAGTGAGGTAGACGGTGTTCCTTCAGCAGGCCCACCCGCTGTTGCGGGCTCTTTGCCCTGGTAACCGCTCAAGAGTTGGATTACCTGTTGGCGAACCCGGTTGAGGTCTGCGCCAAGTTTGACCAAAACTTGTGCGGCAACGCCTTCACCTTCACGGATAAGGCCCAGCAAAATGTGTTCGGTGCCAATGTAGTTGTGACCCAACTGCAGTGCTTCGCGCAATGAGAGTTCAAGTACCTTCTTGGCACGCGGAGTGAACGGAATGTGACCACTGGGGGCTTGTTGTCCCTGACCAATGATTTCTTCCACCTGCTGGCGAACCGCTTCGAGTGAAATTCCAAGGCTCTCTAGTGCCTTGGCAGCAACACCTTCACCCTCGTGGATCAAGCCAAGCAAAATATGTTCGGTGCCAATGTAGTTGTGGTTAAGCATGCGGGCTTCCTCTTGGGCAAGGACAACCACGCGACGGGCTCTGTCGGTAAACCGCTCGAACATGGGGCACTCTCCTTAATGCGTGCCTTCGGGTGTGGGCACCCGAACCGGCTTTCCTATTCTCTCCCATGAATCACTTGAGTGAAACCCGAGATGCACCAGAACCCGTACGCCCAACGCGAAATCTGGCGCAAATATGAAGTAGGACACAATGTCCCTTATGGCCTTAGTGGGTGAATCAGCAGCGCAACAGGACTCCAATTTCCGGCTTCGCACCAATATTAGGTTGCTGGCAGACCTGCTCGGTCAAACTTTGGTGCGGCAAGAGGGGCCGGAGTTACTCGACCTGGTCGAGGAAGTTCGGGGACTCATCCGCGAGGAACCCGAGGTCGCCGCCCAAAAACTGAAAGATCTTGACCTCAAAAGTGCCACATTGCTTGCCCGGTCCTTCTCTATCTACTTTGATCTAGCGAATATCGCCGAGCAGGTGGAACGCACCCACGACGTTCTAGACGCTTATGTCAGCTCCGGATCACCACTTGCCAAAGTGGTGAAAGAAGCCCTTTCCCCAGAATCGCGCGCGCGTTATACCCCCAAGCAGGTTGCCCAGATCGCCAGCAACATGTCAGTTCGCCCGGTATTTACCGCGCACCCCACCGAAGCCGCACGGCGATCCGTATTAATCAAGCTACGCAAAATCGCAGATTACTTGATGGATGAACGGGTTTCGGATACAACCCGAACCGCGCGGCTTGCTGAGCTTATTGACCTCCTGTGGCAGACCGACGAATTGAGATTAGAAAAGCCACAGGTTCTCGACGAAGCGCGCAATGCTCTGTACTACATGAATGACCTGACCCGTGGCCCACTCGGTGAAGTTCTCAATGACTTGGCCAATGCTTTCGACGCACTGGGAGTAAACCTTCCTGCAGATTCACGACCAATTAGTTTCGGCTCTTGGATCGGCGGGGACCGTGATGGTAACCCATTCGTCACTCCCGAACTCACCGCCGAAGTTGTTACCTTCCTCCGGGAGAACGCACTCACCGATTTACTACCCCAGATTGATTCTTTAATTGAGGACCTTTCAATCTCTGAACGAATTTCGGGTGCATCGACTGACCTGTGGGAGTCAATCAACAAAGACCTTGAAGTACTCCCCGAATTTGATCGACGCTACCTACGGCTTAATGCTGAAGAGCCAATTCGAATCAAGTTGACAATAATTCGACTGAGACTTCACCTCACACATGACCGACTTGTCAACAAGTCACCTCGCACTGTCGGCCGCGACTACGCCAGCACCCAGGAAATTCTGAACGACCTATTCCTCATTAGAAGAGACCTACTCGCCCACAAGGGCCAACTCATTGCCCACGGGGAACTTGAACAGGTCATCAGAGTCGTGGCAAGTGTGGGATTACCGCTTGCCACGCTTGATATTCGCGAACACTCAGACAAATTCCAAGGGGCCATTGCGCAATTAATTGCTCGCCTGGGTGGTGGCTCGCCAGAGGAATACTTAGAACTCAGCGCTGCCCAGCGATTCGATTTATTGGCAACCGAATTGCAATCACAACGACCTCTTGCTCCCAACCCTCCACCACTTGATGAAATGGGTTTGACAACTTTTAATACTTTGGTTGTGGCCCGTGACATAGTTCTTGAATTCGGTAACCGCGCACTCGAATCAATCATTATCTCGATGACAAAGGGGGCCGACGACGTCCTTGCGGCAGTCGTCCTAGGTCGCGAAGCTGGACTCGTTAATACAGACACTGGGGAATCACTCATTGGATTTGTTCCCTTGCTTGAAACGGTTGCCGAACTACACGCGGCCGGAGAAATCGTTGATGCACTGCTCTGTGACCCGACCTACCGCAAAATTGTCACATCACGTGGAGACCGACAGGAAGTAATGCTCGGCTATTCCGATTCGAATAAGGATGCTGGGATTACCACCTCACAATGGGAAATTCACTTGGCCCAACGCAGGTTAAGAGACATCGCGGCCAAACATAATGTTTCATTGCGACTATTTCACGGTCGAGGTGGAACTGTTGGTCGAGGCGGCGGGCCCACCTACGAAGCAATCATGAGTCAACCTTGGGGCGTTCTTTCAGGTCAAATTAAAATCACCGAGCAGGGTGAAGTCATCTCGGACAAATACCTGCTCCCGGTCCTTGCCCGTGACAATCTTGAACAAATGGCTGCAGCGGTTCTTGACGCATCGCTTTTACACCAAACCCCAAGGCGATCACCAGGCGAACTGAGTCGCTGGGATGAAGTAATGCGCATAGCTTCAGCAAGTGCCCAGGAAAAATATCGGTCATTAATTGGTGATCCTGAGTTTACTAGATATTTCACACTCTCCACTCCTGTCGAGGAATTTGGGGCAATGCATTTTGGATCACGGCCATCACGACGCCCCGACACCGCTGCCGGTATTGATGGACTCCGCGCAATCCCCTGGGTATTTGGTTGGACCCAGTCCCGGCAAGTAGTTCCAGGCTGGTTTGGAGTGGGCACCGGCCTGCAGGCCACATTTGCTGCTGGTTTTGGAGATGAACTTTTGCAGATGTACCAGAACTGGGATTTCTTTCGCAATTTTATTTCCAATGTTGAGATGACCCTTGCCAAGACCGACCTCAACGTGGCCGCTCAATACGTTGAGCGACTTGTACCGCAGGATCTTCATTACATTTTCGACCTCATTAAGCACGAGTATCACTTAAGTGTGCAGCGCCTGCTGCAGATCACAGGGGAAAGCGGATTGTTGGCAAGCAATCCTTCACTGGCACGGACTCTGGCAACGCGGGATACCTACTTGCTTCCATTGCACAATTTACAAGTTTCACTACTTGAGCGATCTCGCAGTAATCCGGCAAATGACGAACTCACTCGAGCCTTGAGTTTAACAATTAATGGAATTGCAACGGGACTTCGAAATACTGGTTGAGTTACTAAAGGCTTTCGCGCAGCATGCGAAAGTTGCCAAGAGTATTTGGCTTAACCCGCTCAAGTCCCAGGAACTCGGCAACACCTTCATCGTAGGACTGCAACATTTGTTCATAAACGTCGTGCCCAATCGGTGTGTTATCAATTTCCACGAAACCATGGTGCCCGAAAAAGTCTTTTCGAAATGTGAGACAAAATACCCGCTTGGTTCCGAGCAGACGCGCTCTCTCCAACAAGTGTTCAAGCAACTGCGAACCGATACCTTCATGGGACCGATCTGGGGCAACGGCAAGGGTGCGAACTTCAGCCAAGTCCTCCCACATCACGTGCAGCGCGCCGCAACCGATCACGCGCTCACCGTCACTAGCTACTAAAAATTCTTGGATGTCCTCAAAAATTGTCACGGTGGCCTTTGACAGCAAACTTCCATCGGTTGAGTACGAGTCAATCAGGCTTCTGATCTCCCGAACATCGGTAGTTCGAGCAGCCCTGATCGTGATCATTGATCCCGCTCCGGTTTAACCAATGGGAAAAGAATCGTTTCACGAATACCTTGTCCGGTAAGTGCCATGAGCAGCCGGTCGACCCCCATACCTACTCCACCGCTGGGTGGCATTCCGTGTTCAAGTGCGCGCAAGAAATCCTCATCAAGTGGCATAGCTTCCGCATCACCCTGTGCGCCAAGGGATGCCTGTTCAACTAGGCGTTCGCGCTGAATCACCGGGTCGACCAGCTCGGAATAACCCGTTGCCAACTCAAAACCGTCAACGTAGAGGTCCCATTTTTCAACGACCCCCGGTCGTGATCGGTGATCACGGGTAAGAGGTGACGTATCAACGGGGAAGTGCGCAACAAATGTGGGACCGGTGAATGTTGGAATTATGTGATGCTCAAAAAGTTCTTCCACTAACTTGCCGTTAACCCAAGTGGGAGCAAATTTGATGTCAGCGGCGCAGCACAAAGACTCGAGAACTGCTCGTGATGTTTCGGGAGTTACTTCCTGACCGACAGTTTGCGAAAGTGAACGATAAAGATCAATCTGCGGCCAAGTTCCAGAGAGATCATGTTCGCTTCCATCAAAGTGAGTAACGGTCATTGAGCCGGCGACCGCTTGCGCGGCCTCTTGAATCAATTCGCGAGTAATGGTTGCCATGTCTTGGTAGTCAGCAAATGCTTGATAAAACTCGAGCATGGCAAACTCGGGTGAGTGGGTTGAGTCGGCGCCTTCATTGCGAAAATTTCTATTGATCTCGAACACCCGATCGAGGCCACCGACGACTGCGCGCTTCAAAAACAATTCAGGCGCGATTCGCAAGTAGAGATCGATCCCAAATGCATTTGAGTGGGTAATGAAGGGTCGAGCGGTGGCGCCCCCGGGTTGGGTTTGCAGCATCGGTGTTTCAATTTCAAGGTACTCGCGATGAGAGAGTGACGCTCGTAATGCAGAGACGGTCTTGACTCTGGTTCGCGCCATGATCTGTGCTTCCGGGCGCATAATCAAATCCACATAGCGCTGACGCACGCGAGACTCTTCATTCATTTCTTTATGAGCCACAGGCAGTGGGCGTAGCGACTTTGCCGCCATGCTCCACGAGTCCACAAAAACGGAAAGCTCACCACGCTTAGATGTAACTACTTCACCTTGAACAAAGATCTGATCGCCGAGATCAACCAGTGCTTTCCAGTCCGCAAGACTCTCTTCACCAACTTGACCGAGGGAAATCATGGCTTGGATCGTTTCACCGCCACCTGCAGCCATAGTCGCGAAAGCCAACTTTCCGGTATTACGACTAAAAATCACCCGACCAGCAATTCCAACGATTACGCCGGTTGACACTTCCGCATCCAGATGGCCGTACTGCTCGCGCAGGTGGGCAATGGAAGCCGTGATGGGAAGTGACACCGGGTAGGCCTGTAAACCTCGGTCCAGAATCACCTGGCGCTTTTGTCGCCGGATCTGGACCTGTTGGGGTACATCTACCTCGTCACTCACAGTCGCTAAGGCTATTAGAAGCGAGTCACCCGCAAACTTGGACCTAGACTCACTCGCGTGAGCCTTATGCATCCGCTATTTCAACCCAGTTCGATTAAAGGTGTGCTCTTTGATTTTCATTCAACCCTGATTGACCAAGGGAGCAGCGAATTGTGGTTAGAAATCGCCGCTCAAAGCGTTGGGGTTGATTCCCTCGATTACACCGAGATTGTGCCCAAGTTGAACTCAATTGTGGAATTTGCTCGCATTGAAGATCCGAATCACGAGCGAGATCTCAGCAAAGCGGCAAATGAGGAGGTCTTTACCCGGCTTTTGCGCGACTTTACCGACGAACCACTCGCCTCGGCCCTTTACTCGACTATTACCCAGGCCTGGTTCGCATATGAGGACACACTTCCAGTGCTCGACGCCCTGCGTGAGCAAGGAATCACCACCGCGATCGTCTCGAATATGGCCCTAAACCTCAACGAGATTTTGGCTCGAATGGGATTCTCAGACCGCATTGATCACGTCTTTACTTCTGCCGAGTTAGGGCATGTCAAACCGAATCCCGAAATATTTCTTTCAGTATGCGAAGCCATTGGAATCGGTCCCGAGGACCTGCTGATGGTCGGAGACAATGCGGTCGATGACGGTGGAGCCGGCGCAGTTGGAATCCGAACCTTGATTCTGCCGAGAACTACTGGGCCAATTCATGGTCTTGCCACCGTCTTGGGAGTAATCGCTGGATCCCAAGCCCTTGATTCTTAACCTAGGTTAGGACTGATTTTTTTCAAAAAGTAGCGCCAAACCCAGCAGGGTCAGATCCGGTTCGTGATTGGTAATAGTTCGCGACTCTGTCACAACTATTTGGCTTAGTCCTCCGGTTGCGATTACCGCGGTGACCGGACCAGTTTCTTCGATAATCCTTTCAACTAACCCGTCCACTTGACCGGCGAATCCGTAGACCGCTCCTGATTGAAGCGCCTCCACCGTATTCTTCCCAATCACCGAACGGGGTGCCACAAGTTCAACTTGCCGCAGTTGGGCCGCACGCTGCGCTAGTGCTTCAATTGATATTTCAATACCGGGTGCTAATGCGCCACCGAGAAACTCACCCTTTTCAGACACCACGTCAAAATTGGTCGAAGTTCCAAAATCAACAACAATGCAGGGACCACCAAAAAGATGGTGCGCGGCGAGCGTGTTGACAATTCGGTCCGCCCCTACCTCTTTCGGGTTGTCAGTGAGGATGGGGACGCCGGTCTTGATTCCGGGTTCAACAATCACCACCGGAATGTTGGAGTAGTAACGCTCGATCATTAGCCGCATTTGATGCAGAACAGCAGGCACCGTGCTACACAGGGCAACACCGGTAACACTCGGTTCATTTTCTAATAGCCCTCGGTACTTCAATGCGAGCTCGTCAGCAGTCTGCGCTGAATCTGTGTTAATCCGCCACGACCTGTGAAGGGTCTGACCTTCATAGACTCCAATAACGGTGTTCGTATTTCCAACATCAATAGCGAGCAACATTAGATGGACTCCATCCGAAGGTCGGCACCAATATCTAGCACGGGAGCAGAATGAGTGATCGCCCCAACCGCAACGTAGTCAACTCCGGTAGTTGCGACTGCCGCAGCCTGATCAAGGGTAAAACCGCCAGAGGCTTCCAGTTTGGCGCGACCACCATTTACTTTCACTGCTCTTTTAAGTTCCTCGATTGTGAAATTATCCAATAGAACAAGGTCGGCCCCAACCTTAAGCACCTGTTCGAGTTGATCCATTCCGTCAACTTCAACCTCAACTGGCAATTGCGGGAATCGCTCTTTAATGAGTTCATACGCTTTCGCAACTCCGCCGGCAGCAACTACGTGGTTGTCCTTGATTAATGCGGCATCTGAGAGGTTCATCCGGTGATTGAGTCCCCCTCCACACCGAACCGCGTACTTTTCAAGTGTTCGTAATCCAGGAGTTGTCTTTCGCGTATCGCGAACTTTTGTGCCTGAATCACCCAAGGCGTTGGTCCAAGTTCTCGTTGCAGTTGCGATCGCACTGAGGTGGCTCAGCAAATTAAGGGCGGGGCGCTCCCCCTGCAACAGCACTCTTGTCGGTCCCGTTATTGAGAGGAGGACGGCACCTGCGACCACGCTCTCACCATCACTGACCGTAGTTTCTATCTGCACTGATGTACCACCCAAAATTGCGAATACGGAAGCTGCAACCGGGATCCCGGCAATTGTTCCTGGAGCTCGAGCCACCAAGTCTAAGGTTGAAACTTGGTCAACGGGGATAGTTGCAATCGAGGTCACGTCGCCGCTGTCATCACTGTCCTCATGTAAAGCGCGAAATATAACCTCGGAGACGTCAAGGGGATTCAACCCACCTGCAATCAATTGGTCCGCGAGTTTCTTTTTGATTTTGTGCGACTGCATCAGATACCTATTCCAGTAGTCGTCGTGATCAACTCACCGTTGGGTGAGCGGTGTGAAACTAGCCGAACCTCAAAGTCGGTGCTGCGCTCGGGGTAGTCCTCACGCCAATGTGAACCTCGAGTCTCCTGCCGGGCCAATGCGTTTGCAATTAAAACCTGGGAGACCATGAAAAGATTGGCGCTCTCCCAATCTTCTGTACACGCGCGAGCACCAGTGAGTTCGATATTAGCCAGCCAATTTTGCGCGTACGTAAGTGAAGCTTCACTTCGGAGCACACCGGCATTTCGGTCCATGACGCTTTGCATGTCACGTCTCATTCGGTGTGGGATTATGAATGAATCTCGTGGGGAATCAGCTACGAACATTTTGCGTTCAAGGAGATCAGAGTCAATTGCACTCATGATCCGGCGCGAATACACCAAGCCTTCCAATAAGGAATTGGAAGCTAACCGATTTGCTCCATGGACACCGGTGCAAGCAACCTCACCCGCTGCATAAAGCCCTAGGATACTTGTTCGACCGAAAAGATCTGTCACGACTCCGCCGGAGACGTAGTGCTGGGCTGGGCCAACCGGGATCAGGTCTGTGACCGGATCAATTCCACGCGATCTTGCACTCGCAAGAATCGTGGGGAATCTCCGCACCCAAGTATCAGCGCCCAACATGCGACCATCAAGCCACACGTGCGCGGAACCAGATGCACGCATTATTTTCATAATTTCTATTGCCACAACATCGCGTGGTGCTAGGTCACCGAGCTCATGAATTGAATCCATGAAAGGTTGCAGATCTGGATCAAGCAGCCGAGCGCCTTCACCCCGCACTGCCTCACTGACGAGTGGTTGCTGTCCTTGAGCGAGCGGCCCCAGCCACAAAACGGTTGGATGGAATTGCACGAACTCAAGGTCCGCGACGTTCGCACCAGCTCGCAACGAAAGTGCAATTCCATCACCGGTTGAAACATAAGGATTCGTGGTTTGACCAAATACTTGACCAAAACCTCCAGTCGTCAAGATAACAGCGGGGGCAAGCGCCGCACCAATGCCGTCGCGCTGCCCCGAACCCATGACGTGCAGGGTGACGCCTTGCGTCGCACCGCTTTCATCTGTCAATAGATCTAGTGCCAGTGCATTTTCAATTATTTCAATGCCCGGGTCATTGAGGACCGCCGAAACCAATGCTCGCGAGATTTCAGCGCCGGTTGCGTCCCCACCGGCGTGAGCAATACGGTCACGGTGATGTCCGCCCTCTCTGGTTAATGAAATTTCGCCGCTTGGGTCGAGATCGAAGTTGGCGCCCAGGGAGATCAGGTCTCGGACCGCTTGTGGGCCTTCGGTGACGAGCACCTCAACAGCTTGTGGGTTACACAATCCGGCGCCGGCGGTTATGGTGTCGTCTCGGTGCTCTGAAGGTGAATCATCTTCTGCCAGCGCGGCCGCAATCCCACCCTGGGCCCAGCGGGTTGACCCTTCATCTATTAGGGCTTTTGTCAGGATCACGACACTTCGACCGGTGCGACGGGCGTGAATCGCCGCCGACAGGCCGGCAACTCCAGATCCGATCACGATCACGTCAACTTTAATCTGCCAACCTGGTGAATCCGAGGTCAGCCAGCGTGGAATGTGAACTGCACTCACGCGGTTTTCACTTTCCCTATTGGCATGTTGTCAATTAAGCGAGTGGACCCAAGGACACCTGCGAAAAGTAATCTGCCCTCAGGGTCAATTTCGGTGCCAGCAAGTTCACATGAGAGGTCATTACTCATAGCGACTAAATAAGAAGTCTCAATTTCACCAGAAAGTGCGGCCCGTGCCGCATCTAATTTTGCGTCGACACTTCCTTTAACTTCCTGCGCGGCGAAGAGTGCACGTGAGATTGATACAGCCTGAATCCGTTGCTGTGAATTAAGAAAGACATTTCGGGAGCTCATGGCCAGCCCATCAGACTCGCGACGCGTTTGCACTCCGATCACTTTAATGGGGAAGTTGAGCTGCCGCACCATGTGTGAAATCAGCGCTAGCTGCTGGTAGTCCTTTTCCCCGAAAGCCGTGAAGTTTGGTTGAATTAGGTTCAAAAGTTTCGCAACAATGGTCAGCACGCCAGTGAAATGTCCTGGTCGATCCGCACCCTCTAATGCGCAGCCCAGCGGCCCAGGTTGCACGGTGACATATTGAGAGGATTCGATTCCGTTGGAGTACATTTCGCTCACGCTGGGTGCGAACACAATGTCAACACCGCTGGCTTCACATTTTGCAAAATCGCTCTCCAACGTTCTAGGGTATTCCGATACTTGCTTGGCATGCCCAAACTGGGTCGGATTCACAAAAATTGACATTACAACTTCACCATTTGGGCCCACCAGTGCTCGCGCCGCATCAACGAGATCAAGATGTCCTTGATGCAATGAACCCATTGTTGGAACAAAGGCGCGGATAATCCCAATTCCCTTTTCAAGCTCACTGCCGACGTGAATCAGCTTGGTCATGTGGTCTCACTTAATTCAATGAGAAGGTCAGCTGCTTGATCAACAGTAAGTAATCCGGCTCCCAGCGCCCGGTCTGTGGCTAGTCGAGCGAGAGCTCGATATGCACTTTGTGAACTTGGGCGTTCTTGCAAAGCAGCAAGGTGCTTGCGAATCACTTCCCCGTCGCCGCGAGCAACAGGACCGGTGAGACCCTTGTCTCCTAACCGTAATGCATTATCAAGTGACGCACTGAGCAGTGGTGCCAGAAGGCGCTGCGGGCTTTCCATCCCTGATTCACCCAAAAGCGAGACGGCTTCATTGACTAACACGTTGAGAAAATTTGAACCAAACACCATTGCGGTGTGGTAGATCGCCCGTGACTCCTCTGGGACCCAGACCGGCTCACCGCCCATTTCAACTACGAGTGCCTCCGCCACCGGTCGCAGCATTTCCGTAGTGGTAACGCCAAATGGCGTGTCCACCAAGCGTGCTAGGTCAACACTGGTTCCGGTAAAAGTCATGACTGGGTGAATTGCCATTGGCGAAACTTGCGGAGCCGACTCAAAAACTGAAATCCCGTAACTGCCAGAAGTGTGGGCAACAAATTGTCCCGGAACAAATACTTCACTGGAGGAAAACCCACGAATTAGCTCAGGAAGTACACCGTCCGGAACGGCCAGAATCACCAACTCGGATTCAGCGACCACTTGGTCTACTGGTTTGATCGGCACACCTGTAAGTAGCGCTTCGGCGCGAAGTCGGGACAAATCTGAGACTGCACTGACACCAATACAATTGTGACCGGCCTGTCGAAGGGCTGCACCCAAGACGGCGCCAACGCGCCCAGCGCCGACCACCCCAATGCGCAAGCGCGGAGGCGAGTCCATGTCAAAAGCCTATGGGTCACTAACGTCGTGTCCCATGTCCCCATACATTCCTTGGATCAATGCCTGGGAGTCCGCAGCTTTCGGGCCCCTGGCCTTTACACAGAGTTCGGCTCGAAGGGAACAAATCCGTATCAACACTTTCGTACCGCTGTGCAATCGAATCCGGATTTGGCCGGCAACCTGTTTCCTTATCTGCTCGAAACTTACGAGTACTGCGGTTCACCCTCGCAGTTTTTGATCCTCGACATTGGCGGATCCGACGGATCACTGATGAGGAACCTGCAACCTTTCATCGCTCAAGAAGGACTCAGTTGGAAAACGCAGATTTACGATGTATCCAGTGGTGATGTGCGACGAATCCCCATCCGGGAGCAGTTCGGTGTGGTGATTGCCCACAAACTACTGGGCGAATCAATTTCACACTCGGAACTCGATTGGCTGGAGAAATGGTGGCCACAAACTTCCCCCATGCTCGCCGCGAGCTCGGAATAACTCGTGATCACACCTGGATCAAGTTGGTAAATATTTTCAGTGTTGGCCGGGCAATTGCCGTTGACTACTCGCATTCATTGAGCCAGCGGACCGAGGGATTATTTGATGCCGGCACCTTGACCGGATATCAACTTGGCAAATCAGTTCGCCCCGTTCCCAACGGCGACGTGAATATCACCGCACATGTTGCATTGGACTCCTGCGCAAGCGCAGCAATAAGATCCCGACCGGATGTAACAGCCACTCAAATCATCGAATTACATCCAGGCCGAAACGACTTCAGGTGACTCATTCAAGATTTCGGATCTCGCCCATGAAACGCTGCACAGATGCATAGTGTGATTGCCGGTGTTGGCTTAGCCCCCGGTGAAATCAAAATTAATCTCGGTGAATTTTGCCCCAGTTCCCAAGGTGGCTTCCAACTACGCCTCACCCTCGACCGGGGCACAATTTGCAGCGTCGAGCCTCGCATTGGCTTTATGCACCGTGGCGCAGAAAAACTCTTCGAGGTTCGCGACTACCGGCAAATCATGATGCTGGCAAATCGTCACGACTGGTGCGCGCCGTTCACTTCTGAACTGGGCGTTGCAATCACCCTTGAAACCGCAATGGGAATCCACCCGCATCTCGGCGCTGATTACATTCCTGCCAACAACACAAACCCAGCATCTTCGAAATCACATTACCAACCTCTTCGAGTTGATTACGGGAAACCGAGTACACCCAATGTATGCGCGGACTGGCAACGCTGACAACTCATTAAGAGAATTCCTACAGTTGGGCCGACGGACCAACCGGCATTAATGGCTGGTATTTGGTCAGTGCCGGTGACAAGACTCCGTGGCGCCTGAAATTGCGATCTGCCTCATTTAATAATTTCCAAGCGCTTGTTCCCACGTTAGTAGAACTTCACCTTGATCGATTACCTGCTGCGATCAGCAGCATGTTTCTTGTTATTGGTGACTTGGATTGCTAGCCCGAATATAGGTGGCAAATCGAGCACGTAGCAGCGTTTCCATGTCGGGGTCGAGCTCACCGTGGCCAAACATTTCTCTGGTGGCACGCACCGTTTCAATGAATGTTCCACCGATTGAACCGAGGTCCCCACCCTCGCCTTCGATCGCAACCATGCCGGGCATATGGGAAAAAACGTCGGTGAAGAAACCAATATCAAGTTTCTTTTCCGCAAGGTGAAATGCCTGATGCCGTAGTTCGTCAAAGGGCAAGTCTTCAAGCGGGGATTCACTCATGGGAGCACAGTACTTTGATCACTGCTCCGGTGTCGTGCCCTGGTCTCTTGCAATGCACAAACTCTCTAACCACAGTGAAGAAATAATGAGCAATATTCCTCCGAAAGCGGCTAAGAAGCCGTTGATGGTCGCGCTCCAGCCCGCGGGAGTATCGATACTGCCGATAGATGCAAGTGCTACCCCAGCGTAGAAACCGGCTATAACCGCACCTGTTCGGCTCCCAGCCAGAGCCAACACCGCAATCCGAGCCGCCGCGAGCGGCGGAAATGGCTTAGTTCCGGGTTCGCGCTTAAGACGCGGTTGTGCAAAGTAAGTCCAGATTCCAAATCCGCCACCCAATATCCACAGTGCACCGGCAGCCATTGCCGGCACCGGGAGTGAGCGCGAACTTTGCCCCATGAGAATTTGGGTGAGTGCGAATCCAATCGCTACCAAAATCACCGCGATCAGAACAAGCCGTGAGATCTTTGTGGTTTGCATTAGCTATCAAGTCCGATCTCAAGACGGGTGATTTCCTCGGTCGTTGACTTTAATTCGCTGACGGGGCCAGCCCCGGGAAGCTCTCTGAATTGTTCGGGCAGATTCAGCTCTGCCCATGGAACTGTGACAAAAACTCGCTCCCATGCGCGCGGATGCGGCAGCGTCAAAGTCGGATCTGAACTTGTCACCGGATTCCCATTTTCCCAGAGCGCGATCACATCTAGGTCTAACGTTCTTGGACCCCAACGAACTTCACGGGTTCGTGCATGAGCATTCTCAACGTGATGGAGTTTGTTCAGAATTTCAATTCCAGAAAGTTCTGTCTCAAAAAGTGCCACTGCGTTAATAAAGTCGTCTTGTTCTACTCCACCGACCGGCGTGCTCCGATACAACCGTGAACTTGCAATGGAAATCCACGCCCGGGCAAGTTCTTGGTACGCGGTTTTCAAGGTGTCAATTGGGTTGCCGAGATTTGCACCGAAGGCAATCAGAACTGAGTTGGTCATGAGTCCATAAATTTTGCTCGAGTGACAATGACATCTGCGAACTCACCTTCAATTGGTGCATCGGGTTTGTGAACTCGAATCTTGGCAAAGACAACTTGTGGGAATGCTAAGCAATCGGTGGCAATGAGCTCGGCTAGTTTTTCGATCAGGTCCACGGGCTCACCAGCGATTCTGGCTCGAATTGAATCCGCTACTTCAGCGTAATTAACCGTGTCGGTGAGATCATCCGTGTAAGCCGCATGTGAAATGGAGAGACCCAAAGTTGCATCAACACTGAAGTACTGGCCATTGACCCGTTCGCGATCAAGTACTCCGTGGTGGCCAAATTCACGCAGCCCTAATAGTTCAATTGTGTCAATTGCTGGATCTGGGTTAATCGCACAAAGAGCCTTGTAGGCATCACTTGTTGCTTGTACGTCATGGACGCGAACACCCCAAGCACCACGTTGAAGAACGTGAGCGGCTAAAACAGCTGATGCGGTGTCCCGCGCATGAACATCACGCGGTATTCCCTCGATGTCTGCCAGTAATGAACCAAGGAATCTCTTACGGGAAATGCCTACGAGTAACGGGTAGCCAAGCTCCATGAGGGCATCAATATTTCGTAGCAGCACCCAGTTGTGCTCGGCTTCTTTTCCAAACCCAATCCCGGGATCAAGAATTATGTTGCCGCGTTCAATCCCTGCGCTGTGAGCCGCCTTGGCCTGGGTCTGCAGTTCTGTGCAGACTTCGGTGAGCGCATCTTCGTAATGAATATTTTCCTGCATGGTCTTGCTTGGCCCACGCCAGTGCATGAGAATTATTGGCACCCCGAGACTTGCAACCAATGGGAACATCTGTGGATCAGAGAGGCCGCCGCTCACGTCGTTAACCATTTGCGCACCCGCACCCACGGCGGCTTTGGCGACTTGGGAGCGCATGGTGTCAATGCTCACGTAAATGCCCTGCGCAGAAAGTTCCTCGACCACCGGCATTACTCGCTCAAGTTCCGTAACAAGAGAGATTCTTTCGGCGCCAGGACGAGTTGACTCGCCCCCAATGTCAATAATGTTCCCGCCTTTAGCGACCATTGACGTGGCGGCTTTGACTGCTGACTCCGTGCAATCGTATTGACCACCGTCGGAAAATGAGTCCGGAGTTAAGTTCAAGATCCCCATGATCACCGGGGAATGCGAGAACATGGAAGTTAGCGACCCATGATTAACGTCACGGCCTCGGAGCGGGTAACAGCATCATGCAATGAGCCACGGACAACACTCGTGGTCGTTACTGCACCAGGCTTACGCACTCCGCGCAATGACATGCACATGTGTTCTGCTTCAAGAATCACGATTGCCCCACGTGGTTGCAAAATATTCATGATCGAATCGGCGATCTGGCCCGTGAGTCGTTCCTGAACCTGGGGGCGCAGGGCAAAAACGTCGGTGAGGCGAGCCAGTTTCGACAGGCCGGTAATGCGACCACTTTCATTTGGGATGTAACCGATATGAGCATGACCATGAAACGGAAGCAGATGGTGCTCACACATACTGTTAAAATTAATGTCTTTGACAATGACTAGTTCGTCGTGGCCAAGATCAAAAGTTGTGGTGAGGACTTCCTCGGGGGTTAGGTGAAGACCACCAAAAATCTCTGAGTATCCGCGAGCAACCCGGGCCGGAGTGTCTCTGAGCCCATCACGATCGGGGTCCTCCCCGATTGCGATTAGCAGATCGCGGATCGCACGCTCCACACCCGCGTGATTGTAGGGAGCCTTGGGTCCCGGACTCATGCTACTAATCGGGTTGATGTCACTCATTACGCAATTAAACTAGACATTGGATTTTGCCGCATCGAGAGCCGGAACTTCAACCGGTCCGCTGATATCCGGTGACCTGCGGGCCGAACCGGTCCAAGCACCACGGGGTTCGCGCAAGTTCAGTTCGGCAAAGATTTCCGCGATCTCTTCTTTCTGCAAAGTCTCGCGTTCCATGAGAGCTACGACGATCGCATCAAGTGCCTCACGGTTGGCTACAAGTAGGTCGTACGCCTCCTGGTGGGCGGCCTCTATGAAAGCCCGAACTTCTTCGTCGATCGCTGCGGCAACCTCTTCGGAGAAGTCCCGGGTGTGACCCATATCGCGACCCATGAACACTTCACCCTGCTCTCGCCCGTACTTGATTGCGCCAAGACGCTCGGTCATGCCATATTGCATCACCATCGCACGGGCCACAGCGGTCGCCTTTTCAATGTCGTTGGAAGCGCCGGTTGTTGGGTCGTGAAAAATCAATTCCTCAGCTGCACGGCCGCCCAGCATGTAGGCCAACTGATTGAGCATTTGGCTGCGGGTGGTGGAGTATTTTTCCTGTTCGGGCAACACCATGGTGTAACCCAGTGCGCGCCCACGCGGCATGATCGTAATTTTGTGAACGGGGTCGTTGCCTGGTAGTGCGGCAGCAACAAGTGCGTGGCCCGCTTCGTGGTAGGCGGTGATTAAGCGTTCTTCGTGATCCATTACTCGAGTCTTCTTTTGAGGCCCTGCCATTACGCGATCAATTGCTTCGTCCATGATCACATTGCTGATCTCGGACGCGCCTTCACGTGCGGTGAGTAGCGCGGCCTCATTGAGTACGTTAGCTAGATCAGCACCGGTGAACCCTGGGGTTCGGCGAGCCACATTCATCAGTTCAACATCTTCACTGAAGGGCTTTCCTTTGGCATGCACCTTGAGGATCTCAAAGCGACCCTTGAGATCGGGGCGTTCAACACTAATTTGCCGATCAAAGCGACCAGGGCGAAGTAGCGCTGGATCCAAGATGTCGGGGCGGTTGGTCGCAGCGATCATAATCACACCGCCGGAGACATCAAAGCCATCCATTTCAACCAACATCTGGTTCAAGGTTTGCTCACGCTCGTCGTGGCCACCACCCATTCCAGCACCGCGATGCCGGCCGACCGCGTCAATTTCGTCCATGAAAATAATTGCCGGCGCATTTGCTTTCGCTTGTTCGAAAAGATCACGCACGCGGCTTGCACCAACACCCACAAACATCTCAACAAAGTCAGAGCCCGAAATTGAATAGAAAGGAACACCAGCTTCACCGGCAACTGCCCGGGCAAGGAGAGTCTTACCGGTTCCGGGTGGGCCGTACAGCAAAACGCCCTTGGGGATCTTGGCGCCAACAGCCTTGAATTTCTCGGGGTCTGCAAGGAAGTCTTTGATCTCTTCGAGTTCCTCAACAGCTTCTGCCGCACCAGCAACGTCAGCAAATGTGGTCTGCGGCATGTCCTTTGACACCAACTTGGCTTTGGACTTGCCAAACTGCATGAGTCGGGAGCCGCCGCCCTGCATTTGGGAGAAAATGAAAACCATGATGAGTACCAGCAGGATGAATGGGATCAAAGAAATAATGAGAGTAAAGAAAATATTTTCGGATGGAACCACGACGTTATAACCACCGGGGAGGGCGCCAGAATCGGCTTTTACCTGCAGTAACTCCTGAAGCACGACACCTTGACCGGTTACGTAGGTACTGCGAACCGTGTCACCATTTTTGAGAACGAGCTCAAGGACCTGGTCACGATCGGTGATCGTTGCGGTGTCAACATTGCCACCCTGGATCTCTGAGATTGCAACACTGGTGTCAACTTCCTCGGGTGCACCAACCCCTGAAATCAGGCTTGAGCCGACGAGAACAAAAATAACCGCAATAGCGATCCAGAAAATTGGTCCACGCAAAATCCGCTTAAAATCCACTTCGCCACGGTACTACGTCTTCCCGCTGCCAAACGCGCTGCATCAAGGGTTATGCGTTAGGCGAAAAGGTGGAATCTATGGGGAATACGAGCTGTGGCGTGCGGTGCACGATGAAGTACACCTCGCCCTCCCACGTTCTTCAAAACACAGTCCGACCCAACAATCGCGATCTCGGCCTCCCTCGTTATTTTGTTGAACCGTTGGTGGGCGCCTTGTCGGGTTGTGCCAAGTGCAGCTCCGATGGTTTGCAAGTGGCAGGTAACGCGCGCAAGCCTGCAGGATCCAACTGAATTACGCGCAAGCTCATCGTTGGAAAACCGTCAGGTGCGGACAAGCCCTGCGGCAGGCCTGAACGATGTCGCGGGCCTTGCCCACGTCAGCGAGGACTACGTCGGGTTCGATCTGGGTGTCCGGGTCGCGGGGTACTCGGTGTCATTCCTGGTGCTCCGAATACGTGGCACGGGGCGCAAGAGTGCGCCCATGGACCCGGAAAACTGAGCGAATGCAGCCTGTTCCAAGGGGTGTGGTCTCCGGTACTGGGGTGTGAGGGACGTCGGAGAGTTGACGTCGAGGGCCCCATGGGTGAGTATTTGCATGTTGAACGTCGTGAATTACATGACGATAGCCTAGTGTCCTGCGCCGTTAATTCGTTTTAGAAGTCGTGCGAGGGATTCGAGGATCTCGTCGGCGGTCTTTGTCCAGATGAATGGTTGGGGG
>JBDNFH010000041.1:0-20614 GCA_041689915.1 Candidatus Nanopelagicales bacterium
GCTACACCCCACCACGAAAGGCTGTGCATGTCCCACTCGTGCGAAGTGCGGTAGTCACCGAAGACTTCGGTGAGGGAAGTGCTCGCTGTTTTAGGCAGCCCCATGAAGTAGAGCTGGAACCGAAGGAATGGCGGCGCTAACATGTTGTCGCGGTGATCGGCAGAGACGTTGCGCAAACTCAATATCGGGGAACAGGGGGCGGGTTATTAGAGCCGTTCCACGAGTTCCCGCCACCGGAGACTGCACCGAGGTCGTTGGCCTCTTGGCCTGGAAAGCGCGCCGGCAAGGCAATGTGCACGTGCGTCGGCGTGCTTTGGTGGACGCTGATCTCCACACCCTCTGGGATGACCACTCCTAATACCGCCGAGATTGCGGCCCGCGGATCCGTGATGACATAAGCCCGAAAAGCCGGGTCAGTCACTGCTCGATCAGCGACTTGGGTAGACAGGTCTTTGTTACTAGAGGAGTCAGTAGTCATAGGGCAGGTTACCACCCTTGACGACTTCGAAATTAGGGTCCGAGAATTCTCACTTCAATTGTCGGCGCACCAGACGAGCGAAGAGCCCGTTGCGTTCGATGAGTTCCTCGTACGTTCCCGTTTCGACCACGTGCCCGGTGTCCAGCACCAGGATTTGGTCCGCCGACCTGATCGTTGACAGCCGGTGGGCGATCACAATGCGGGTACAGTCGAGCTCGCGCAGGGCCGCATTCACGGCGGATTGGGCATCGTTGTCCAAGGCGCTCGTCGCCTCGTCCAGGAGCATGATCGACGGACGCTGGAGCAGTGCGCGCGCGATAAGCAGGCGCTGCGCCTGACCTCCCGAAAGGGTGTTGGGGTCGACGATCGTGTGCATGCCCATGGGCATCGCCCGGATGTCTTCCGCGATCGCAGCCTTCTCGGCCGCGGCCCAGGCTGCCAATTCGTCGGTGGAGGTCGGGCCGGCGATGTTGCGGAGCACCGTCGATCGCGAGATCCGCCCGTTCTGCACGACCACCCCCATCTGCTGGCGAACAAGACCAAGGTCCAGCGTGCTCAAGTCGCGACCGTCGAGCAGGATCCGACCGCTGGCCGGTTCTTCGAATCCCAAGAGCAGTCGCGCCACGGTCGACTTGCCCGCCCCCGACGGACCGACGAGGGCAACCATCGTGCCGGAGCTGGCGTCAAAGGACAGTCCACGGAGCACCAATGGTCCGGTGTCGCCGTACCGGAATTCGACGTCGTCGAAAGTGATTCGACCGGTGAGGCGGCCCGGATCCAACCAACCCGTGCTGCTCTCGGGTAGCGCGTCCAGAATCGGTTTAAGCAGGGCATAGGTCGGTCCAACGGTCGCCAACGCGGGGACTGCCGCAGTGAGGCCGGCCATGGAGATGAACGCGAGCGAGGCGGCGCTAAAGAAGGCGATGTAGGTCGCTGACGTCACACTCGGCGCCGAGTCGGCCCACGGGGCGAGCACCACCAGGAAGTACAGGGCCGGTGCCCCCGACGCGGCGAACACCATCCACGCGCTAATCCGGCCATTGATTCGGGTTTGTCGCGCCTCGGCGGCGATGCCGGGGCGTACGTGCTCCAAGTACAGAGCGGACATGCGGTCCTCAGCGTGGGCGACGCGTACTTTGACGATTCCGTTGAGCATCTGTACGAGCCAACTATTCGCCGCGCGCGTGGACGCCAGGGACGTCGCCGTAAGTCGGCTCAGCGCAAGAACCCCCAGCAGCATGATTAATAGCGTGACCAGAATGACCGCTGCGCCGGCCAGACCCAACCAGAAGTCAAACAACACCATTTGAATCACGTACACGATGGCGAACAGCGCGGCAATCACGGACGTGACAACTTGAATGCTCAGCAATGCTGCCAGATCGTCGACGGACAGTGCTCGAATCGCAAGATCGCCGCTAGTAAACCGGCGGAAGAACGGAGCTGGCAGCGACAGAAGGCGGCCCCACAGCGCGGACTGCAGGTTGCGGGTCGCCACCTGCGAGATACCGGCCACCGCAAAGCCTTGGACCAGGATAAAGACGAACGTGCCGACCGCGCAGATGGCGAGCGCCACACCGGCCGTGATGAGCAAGCCGGTGGCACCTCGTGGAACGAGAACGCCGACGATCGCCTGAGTGAGGAGGGGAGTGACGAGCCCGAATCCCGCCACGCCGAGCCCCATGAGCAGCGCGAGAACCCACCGGGCCCGCGAGCCGACGAGTGCATGGCGCACGAGATCGCGCCGAGTTGCAGCGCGGGTCAATGGCAGGGGAGCAAAAAACTCGACCGTCTCGGGCAGGAGACGATCGCAGACCTCGTCGGTCAATGGAACGGGGGTCATGTCGTGCACCTGCTGAATGTGATAGCAACGGCCCCGGCGAATAAGAACGACGGCCTCGGCACCCGGTCCGTCACCACGCCGCAGGAAACCCATCATCGGTATGACCCCAACGGTTCGCCAGTCTTTGGGCAATCGAACGCTGCGCGATTGAATGCCAGAGCGGTGGGTGATGAGATGCAACGGGTCGTCGCTGCTGGCGAGTTCTCGAGGCGTCGGCATGACGACCGTGAAGCCCTGAAGAACGCCAAGGCGCGTCAGTGCCGCGGCAAGCGGCGTCGGGGCTACCGCGGTCTCGATGTCGAGGAAAGTTGTAGCGGACCACGTAGCTCGATCAAGGCTGTCCTTGGCAAGGACGCGTGATGCTTGCAAGGAATCGGCTACCGCGGCGCGGCGCTGCTGCATCTCACGCTCGGCTACTTCCGAAGCAACAATCGTCAGGGCGGCGGGCACGTCGAGTGCAGGAATGGCGGTGAGGGGCGCCTGATCGAGGCCGACGGTGCTCGCGATTGCGAGCCCAAATCCCTCCATTCCCAGACGGTGCGATTCTGCGGGGGCTAGCCGCGCTCCTTGGCGACCTACGGCGACGAGTTCTGTCGGTGCATCTGCTCCGCAGATGACGATGCCGGCACTCACCACGGCGAAGGGGGCGAGGGCGCCGCTGCCGAGTCGGACGAACACGTCGACCGTTCCCTCGAGCACAATGAGCGGATGACGAGCGTCGAGCTCGATGAAACCGCTCGAAAAATCGTTTACTGACTCAACTTCCGACATGGCCGCCCTCACCCGCCTCGTCGACCATCCGCGTGTACGCTCCGTCGAGGCTGATCAGGTTCTCGTGGGTCCCCCGATCGAGAACGAGACCGCCGCGCCCCAGGACGACGATCTCGTCCGCGTCACGGATCGTGCTCAGCCGGTGGGCAATGATGAGTGCGGCCATGCCGCGGCGACGGATCGCCTCATCGACCCGCTTCTCCGTGACATCATCAAGGGCGCTCGTTGCCTCGTCGAGGATGATCAGGCGTGGATTACGCACGAGTGCACGCGCGATCTCGATACGTTGAGCCTGTCCACCGCTGAAGTTACGTCCGTCCTCCTCTACGACCGCGTCCAGCGACCCGGGACGGGCGAGAATGTCATCGAGGACTTGGGCATCAGCGAGTGCACCAAGGACATCGGCCTCGGGGATCGAGGGATCCCACAGGGTCACATTCTCGCGCACCGTTCCCTCGAACAAGACAATGCTTTGGTCAACTTTGGCAACCGCGCGCTCGACGACCGGGACGGCGTAGGCCATCAAGGGGACCCCGTTGTACAAGACTTGACCGGAAGTAGGTTCGTACAGTCCCGCGGCCAGGTTGCCGATCGTCGTTTTGCCTGCGCCGGACGTCCCCACGAGTGCTACCCGGCGGCCCGGCCAGATCTGCAGATTCAATCCGCGAATCACGGGCTCGGTCCGGGGACCGAACGCGAATGAAACGTCCACCATTTCAAGGCGACCCGACAGGTCGATGGCTTCCTCATCCGGCTCCAGCGTGGGACGGTCGAATCGTTGATCAGGCTGATTCTTGAGCACGTCGTCCAGGGCCATCATGCTCGCCGTGATCAACTGCAATTGGCTACCCGTCGCCATGAGAGTTTGGATCGGCGCGTTCAGACTGAGGGCGAGCGCTTGCATCGCAAGGAGAGCGCCGATCGTGAATGCGCCCTGGATCGTGAAGTACCCACCGAGCACGAGAATCGCTGCGGAGGTAAGTAACCCAAGTGACAACGGCAAAGCGGCCAAGAATGCCGACGTGGGGGCCATCCTTGCCGTGGCACTGACATATCCCGCCTGTTGGCCGACCAGGTCGGCGAACACTTCACTCTCGCGCCCGGTCGCCTTCAGGGTCTCGATCTCTCGGATGGATGCCGTGGTGGACCCGTACAGTCGGTTGTGCTGCTTGAGGATGCGGTTTTGTAATTCAGTGCGTCGACGTTGTACAGCTCGTAGCGCAAGGGCATTGACACTCGCGATGGCAAGCACGATCAACCCGATCAGCCAGTTGTAGTAGATCAGTAAGGCTGCGTAGCCCGCGGTGGCGAGCAATGCGATGGCCGAAGTGGCGACCTGGCCGGCAAGTAGTTGGGCAACCATCGTGTTGTAACTAAGCCGCTGACTGAGATCTCCGGATGCCCGGGCCAGATAAAAAAGAACGGGCAGTCGGATGAGTCGGTCGATCAGCCCGACCGTCCCAATGAGGGAGAACTTCGCCTGCAGCCGGGACAGGACACTGAACTGAAGCAGGGTTAGCCCGGCACGGAAAGCGCCAATGGAAAGCATGGCGACGACGAGGACGGGGAGCCGGTCCATCTTGTCGAGCCCGAGGATGTCGTTTATGAAGACCTCGTTCAAAGGCCCGACCAGGACTCCGAGCAGCATGGCAAGCATGCCCGCGATCACCGCAAACGTGACGCCCGGCTTGCTGTGCGCCAGTCGATCCCGCAGCCCACGGGTCACTTGGTAGGGCCGTCCCTCCGGTATGAATTCCTCGGTGGGACTCAGCAGGACACCGACTCCGGAGTAGGACGCCTCGAACTCCCCCCGATCGAGGGTGTACCGGCCACCCGCCGGGTCGGCAATCGCGAACCGCCCTTTGTGTGCGCCCTCAAGCACAACGAAGTGTTTGCGGTCCCACCAAAGGATCGCTGGCACGGCCACGCCGTCCAGGCTGTTGACGTCGCCGAAGTGCCCTTGAAATGCCAGTCCGTAGCCCTGGGCTGCGTGCGCAATGTTCTGCAAAGTTGCACCGTCTCGGTCGACCCCGCAGTCCTCGCGGAGTCGGTCCAAACCGACCCAGCGCCCGTAGTATCCAAGAATCATACCCAGGCTGGCGGCGCCACACTCGACGCTGGCTTGCTGCAGCATGATCGGGACACGTACCCGCAACGGCGCAGTCGCGGGCGACGACCGGGTGGCAGGCCCGGTCTGCGTCGCCGCCATCAGCCCCTACCAAAGATGATGCTCAGCGGGTGCGCTTGACCGTAGGTCCGTAGGACGGTGGCGACCTGCCCGCCTGTGGGCGTGAAGCCGGCCGCGGTGGGGTCCCATGCGGGGATGATGATCCGCACCGAGTACGCCGAGCCGTCCGCTGCAGCAAGCCAGGCGTTGACGAGCGCATCCGAGAGCGACGTGCCGGTCATGATCTTTCGGTCGGCGGGCGTCTTCGCTAAATACGCCACAATGCCAGGTGCCTCATGGGAGCGCCCGGTGCCCGGGTCCTCGATGGACACGACGACCGCGCTGCCGACAGGAAGATCGCGTAACGAGCTGGCAGGTAGGTAGGCGGCAACCGAGATGCCCTCGGCGAGATTCGGGATCGTAAGAATGCGGGCGAGTAACTGGCCATTCTCGACCACCTCTCCCGCCTGCCCGTAGTTTCCGGTCAGTTGCCCGTCGACGGGTGCGGTCACCGGGACGGCGACGCCAGCACTGTTGGTCACGTGGCCAAGTATTTGGCCAGCGCTCACTTTGGGCGAGGTGGCTGGTACCGGGAACGTCAACCGCCCTCGTTCCGGCGATGTCACCTGGGTCGTATACAACTCGGCGTTCACGGTGGCGGTGAAGCTCACCTGGAGTGGGATCGACGCAAGGATTGACCACAGTAACGCGGCCACGATGATGGCAGCGATCATAACCAGTGCCCACCATCCCCGTGGCGATGTCGTACGCAGCAGGCCGTCAATATCCGCGGCGGTTCCTTCCGGGCGATTTGCTGTGGTTGGCGCCGTGGCACTCATGTCAGACTCACTTCACTGCTGCTGCCGATTGAGCGGCCCGAACTGCACGTCGCTGTTGGGCTTCGTCTTCCATGTGACGCGCGAACGCGCTGTCCAGAATCTGCTGGGCGACATGTGTCGTGGGGTTGCGCTGCAGGATCCACTCCTCGAGAGCTGGACCGGACTCGACCGAAGTGACCATGCAATACCGTGGCTGGTTCCCGACGTGCCAGACCGAATGCCACAGTCTCTGTGAGTCGATCACCAACTGCGCTCCGACGGGCAGGGCGATTCGAATCTCCGTACTGGGATCCGCAACATCGTGACGTAAGACCATCAAAGAGTCGGGGTTGTCGGTCAACTGCATGAACGACCTCACGACCCAGCCCTCGCCCTCGCCCTCGGGGTTGAGCATGTTGTTGGGATCGCGGTGCATGTTGTAAATAACGTCCGCGTAGGTGTTGGGTTGCAGTTCGATGACGCGGACCCGTCCATGCCGGGCAGCAATCTGCTCAACCCGGTTTACCAGCGTCGGTGCCACGGCACGTTGGGACTCGACCCACTTCCCGTCTTTGTCGGCCCGAGGTGGGATGGAAGCCCAGAAACCGTCGCTGTTCAGGTCGCCGTCGGCGCTGGCCAATGGCGCGAAGCGGATGCGCGCAGACAAGTCCCAGTCCAGGTAATCCAGTTTCAGCCATTCCGCAGGGTCAACGACGCCGACATACGGGTCAAGTACGACGAAACCGGCGTCTTGGAGGATCGACAAGTGACGGTGGGCGATGGCATTCCTCCGATGGTCAGTGAGCCAGTCACGGGAGCGCATGAACTCGCGTCCGGCAGTACGCCTAACCTAGTGGGAGTTTCCTAGCGGGAGTTTCCGGGCTATGACTGGTTTTATGTTTGTGAAGGGCGTCCGCTCGCCTGCTACGGCACCGACCCTCTACTGATCTAAACGAATCTAAAAACTCTAAAGAACTCTAAACGGCGGTGGTAACGCGGGTACACATCGTGTTCCACATGGACATCACGCCGACCACGTCGGAACTGCGCGACATTGCTTGATCGGCCCACCCAATCCCAAAGTTCATTTTTTAGGAGAAATCATGGCCACGGGATCACTCGGTTTACCAGAGGAAGTATCAAAACGTCTGAGAACTTGGCTGAAATCACAGGGCGCAGCAAAACTTTCTATATGATCGAAGCCATCCCGGTGCAGATCCGCCTGTGCAACTGCTCAGGCGGATCTGCACCGCTGCATGTATGGTTACGGGCGTGCTGACGATTGGCCAGTTGCTCGTCGATTCCATTGTGGGGCACGCACGGGCGGATCACCCCGATGAGGCGTGCGGAGTGATCGCCGGATCCACCGACTCCGATCGACCGGAGCGGTTCATCCCGATGGTCAATGCCGTGCGGTCGCCGACCTTGTACGAATTCGACTCCAGCGACCTCCTTCGCCTCTACCGGGAAATGGACGATCGTGACGAGGTCCCGGTCGTGGTCTACCACTCACACCCGGCAACGGAGGCGTATCCGTCCCGCACCGACATCACACTGGCGTCTGAGCCCGATGCCCACTACGTCCTGGTCTCGACTCGCGAAACCGGTGCCCAGGAGGGACCATTCGAATTCCGGTCCTTTCGGATCGTCGACGGTGAGGTCACCGAGGAGCAGGTCTCGATCCTGCCGTGAGCGTTCTGCCCAACCGCGAATCCTTTGCATCTGCCCCAAGCAAAGTGACGGCCAAGAATGTGGATTTGTCCCCGGTGGTTGAACGTGCAACAATCAGCGGCACCAGTCGCTGAACCCCGTCCAGAATGAGAGTACCTGATCATGCCCATTGAAGTGCGCGTCCCCACCATCCTTCGCCAGTACACTGGCGGCGAGAAGTTAGTGACCGCCGAGGGGATCTCTCTCGAAGCCATCATCAAGGACCTCGATAGCAATCACCCAGGCATCGGCGATCGACTGCTCGATGACAGTGGCCTGCGCCGTTTCATCAATGTCTACGTCAACGACGAGGACGTCCGCTTCCTTGAGGGCCTGCAGACTGTTATCGCCGACAACGACTCGATCACCATCCTGCCCGCGGTCGCTGGCGGCTAGTGGTCCATGCGCTTTGACTCCCTGCTCGACTCCGTCGGGCACACCCCGCTCGTTGGCCTACCGCGCCTGTCGCCATCGGTTGACGTGCGCCTGTGGGCCAAACTCGAGGATCGCAACCCGACCGGCTCGATCAAGGATCGGGCGGCCCTCGCGATGGTCGACCAGGCCGAGCGTGACGGTGTCCTCACGCCGGGCGCAACGCTGCTGGAGCCGACGTCGGGAAATACGGGGATTTCCCTGGCCATGGTCGCCAAGCAGCGGGGCTACCACCTCGTGTGCGTCATGCCCGAGAACACCTCTGCGGAGCGCACCCAATTGTTGGCGATCTGGGGTGCGAAGGTCATCTACTCGCCGGCTGCCGGTGGCTCAAATGAGGCCGTCCGCGTCGCCAAAGAACTGGCTGCCGAGAATCCCGATTGGGTGATGCTCTACCAGTACGGCAATCCGGCGAATGCGCTCGCCCATTATCAGAGCACCGGTCCCGAGCTGATGGCCGATCTGCCCTCGATCACCCATTTCGTCGCTGGCCTGGGAACCACCGGCACGTTGATGGGGGTTGGACGATTCTTCCGCGACTACAAGCCAGACGTCGCGATTATCGCCGCCGAACCGCGCTACGGGGAGATCGTCTACGGATTACGCAACCTCGATGAGGGGTTCATTCCCGAACTGTACGACGAGACCCTGCTGACCACCCGATTCTCGGTGGGCCCGAAGGATGCGCTCAGGCGAATGCGCGAGTTACTCGAGTTCGAGGGGATCTTCGCCGGGGTGTCCACCGGAGCCGTCCTGCACGCGGCATTGGGCATCGCGTCCAAGGTGATGGCGGCCGGGGAGTCCGCAGACATCGCCTTCATTGTGTCTGATGGAGGCTGGAAGTACCTGTCGACCGGCGCGTATGAGGGCACCCTCGATGAGGCTGCTGATGCCCTCGACGGCCAACTATGGGCCTAGTTCCCGATGATCCACCGGGCCCCAGGCTGCTTCGCAGCCTTACGTGTTCTGCGCGAATCGACCTGTCGACATACTGACCAATCTCGGTGCTCCCGCGTTTAGGGAGGCTGCGCTGTTGCGAACAATCTGCAGGTGGACTCTCCTCGAAATGCTGATGCCCTAAAACCGGTTACAATCAGCAGTGACCCAAACCAGCAACCAATCGCCTTGGAGTGAGCCATGAGCCTACCTCCCCTCGTGGAGCCCGCCGCCGAACTGACCGTCGACGAAGTCCGTCGCTACAGCCGGCATCTGATCATCCCTGATGTCGGCATGGCCAGCCAGAAGAGGCTGAAGAATGCCAAGGTGCTGTGCGTGGGCGCGGGCGGCCTGGGCAGTCCGGCGCTGATGTACCTCGCCGCGGCCGGCGTGGGCACGCTCGGCATTGTCGAGTTCGACACCGTTGACGAGTCGAACCTACAGCGTCAGATCATCCACGGTCAGAAAGACATCGGCCGGTCCAAGGCCGAGAGCGCACGCGACCGCATCCTGGAGATCAACCCATACGTCACCGTGGCGTTGCACGATGTGCGACTTGATTCGTCCAATGTCATGGAGATCTTCGCCGACTACGACCTGATCGTCGACGGCACAGACAACTTCGCGACGCGTTACCTCGTCAACGATGCGTGCGTGCTGCTCGAGAAGCCATACGTGTGGGGCTCGATCTACCGTTTCGACGGCCAGGCCAGCGTGTTCTGGGCGGAGTACGGTCCCTGCTACCGCTGCCTCTATCCGGAGCCCCCACCGCCCGGGATGGTGCCAAGTTGCGCGGAGGGTGGCGTCCTTGGCGTGCTGTGCGCGTCGATCGGCTCCATCCAGGTCACCGAGGCGATCAAGTTGCTCGCCGGCATCGGTGCGCCGCTGCTCGGTCGGTTAATGATCTACGACGCCCTGGAGATGACCTACCACCAGGTCAAAATCCACAAAGACCCGAACTGCGCGGTGTGCGGTGCGAACCCGACCATCACCGAACTCATCGACTACGAGGCCTTCTGCGGCTCGATCTCGGTCGAGGCTGCCGGGGCAGCAATGGACTCGACCATCTCGGTTCGCGACCTGAAGGTCATCCTCGATGCGCGGGATCGTGGCGAGGACGACTTCGTCCTGATCGACGTGCGCGAGCCGGTTGAGTTCGAGATCGTCCAGATTCCGGGCTCGATCCTGATCCCCAAGGGCAAGTTCATGGACGGGTCAGCGCTTGCCGACCTGCCCACCGACAAGCGCATCGTGCTGCACTGCAAGGTGGGTGGACGCTCCGCTGAAGCATTGGCGGTCGTCAAGGGTGCGGGCTTCAGCGATGCCGTCCATGTTGGCGGCGGGGTGCTGGCCTGGGTCAATCAGATCGAGCCGGACAAGCCCACCTACTGACTGCGCAGGAGTACAACTACCCGCTCCATTCCATGACGGATATCGGCACGTGGTGGGTGCGCTTCCACAAGCCGACGATCTTTAGTCGCGGGTCAAGGGGTGCTACTCCGCTGATGGTGCGGCAATGTCGGGCACCACTGACACGGTTCTCACCGATGCGATAACCAAGCATCAACGAACGCGAGCGCCCGGAACCAGCAATGGTTCTGCGCGCTCAGAGGTCGGGTCTTCCTTCCATTGCGGATGACGCGAGCGCATGTTGCCGCTTCGGAATCCGTCCAGCCTGCGAGGCCAGCCGACCCGCGATGACCGCATGGCGGAATGCCTGAGCCATGCGCACCGGATCCTGTGCACGCGTGACGGCCGTCGCGAGAAGCACCGCGTCGCAGCCGAGTTCCATCGCGAGCGCGGCATCCGAAGCCGTGCCGATTCCGGCATCGAGAACCACCGGCACGCCCGCCCGGGAGACGATCAGTTCAATGTTGTGCGGGTTCAGGATGCCGAGGCCGGTGCCGATGGGCGATCCGAGAGGCATCACGGCGACGGCGCCGAGGTGCTCGAGCCGCAAAGCCAGCACTGGGTCGTCGTTGGTATAGGCGAAGACCTTGAACCCGCGACCCACGAGCTGTTCTGTCGCGTCGACGAGCTCGACGGCATCCGGGAGCAGGGTCTGCTCGTCTGCGATCACCTCGAGTTTGATCCAGTCGGTTTCGAGAGCCTCGCGGGCCAGTTCCGCGGTGAGAACGGCTTCGCGGGCGGTGAAGCATCCCGCTGTATTGGGCAGCACCAGAATGTTGTTGTCGAGCAGCACCTGGAAGAGCGACGACCCGCTCGTGGCGCTGTGCCGGCGCATTGCCACGGTGGTGAGCCGGGTACCTGATGCTCGCAGCGCAGCCCCGAGACCCTCCTGACTCGGCGCTCCCCCGGTGCCCATGATCAGCCGTGAGGTCAGTGACACCCCTTCGATCACCAGTGGATCCAGGTGCTCCGGTTGTACCTCGCGCATTGGTACGTCATACATGGTCAGCCTCCCTGAACGGCCGACAGAATTTCGACCTCATCGCCTGCTACTAAGAGCGTTGTGGACCATCGGTGCCTCGGAATCACGGCACCATTTCGCGCGACAGCGAGGCCGAGGCGCGTACCGTCGGATGCCTTCCCCTCAGCCGAAATCTTCCTCCCGGTGATCAGGGTGACGAGGTCGGTTACGGTCTCACTGCCAAGCAGCACGCGGGGAGCACCGTTGAGGGAGAATTCCGCGGGTGGTGATTCAGTCATGAGTGGGCTCCTTAGGCATGCGGTCGGGAGGAACAGAGAAGCGGTCGGGCCAGAACTGCGCCCATCGGTCAGCCACCTCGCCGTCGAGAATGTCGAGGCAGATCTGGGCCGCAATCGGGGTGAGGAGCACGCCGTGACGAAAGAATCCGGTGGCGATGACTAGTCCGGGGATGTCAGCAACCCGGCCGAGAAGAGGAGCGTTGTCCGGCGTTCCCGGTCTGGCGCGAGCGGTGATCTCGATGAGTTCCAGTTCAGCAACAGCCGGTACAAGCTCCTGCGCGTCTCTCAACAGTTGGTGCACCCCACCGGCCGACACTGCCGCTGAACCGTCTTCACGCTGGGTCGCTCCAATCACGACAGTACCGTCGGTGCGCGGAACGAGATAGATCGGGATGCCGCGCACCAGGCCGCGCACCGTCGCAGTGATGAGCGGCCGAAGAGTTTCCGGAACGCGCAGACGCAGGATGTCTCCGAAGACCGGTCGCAGCGGTAATTCGAGCCACTCCGGCAGTCCATTGAATTTCGCCGCGGCGATGCCATTGGCCAGGATCACTTCGTTCGCGAGCACCTCGCAACCATCGTCGAGCACAACGCCGATGACCCGCGATGTGAGCTCCCGCGGATGCTCGTGCAGAAGTGCGACTGCATTCTGAAGGATTATGGGCCCGGTTGCGGTTTCGATTGCGCGTCGTAGGCACGCCGCGAGCCGGCGCGGGTCCACCTGATGGTCGTGCTCGACACGGTACGCGACCGACAGCCGTGGACTCAGCATCGGCTCGAGAGTGCGAACCTCACGAATCGTCAGCGGTTCGATCGCCAGTCCGTTGGCGAGTTGAACCGCACGAAGATCGGTGAGCGCCTTGCGATCGCCCGAATCAAAACCAACGCTGATCGTTTTCGACAACAGATAGCCGGCGTCAGCAGCATCCGCGGTGCCGAGCGAGGCAATGAACCTCGGATACAACGCTGCTGACGCACGCATCAACTCGAGCAGATGCTCTTCCTGGTAGTGGAATTCGCTCACCGGAGCCAACATGCCAGCAGCGGCATAGGTCGCTCCGGAGGCGGGTACGGCATCCACGACGGTGACAGATCGCCCGGATCGTGCGATCGTGTGCGCAATTCCTAGCCCGACGATACCGGCGCCGACCACCACAACGTCGACGCGATCGCGAAGACCGGTCATGAGACGTTTCCCCACCGATCGCCACTAGTATGAATGGAATGCGCCTCGATAATGCTCGCCTCTACCTGTGCACAGACGCCAGAACACGGCAGGGAGACTTGGCTGACTTTGTGGATGCCGCTTTCAGCGGCGGTGTCGACATCATCCAATTGCGCGACAAGAGCATCGAATCCGCGCAGGAACTCGAGCTGCTCGAGATGCTCCGAGAGGTGGCAGAACGTCACGGTCGACTCTGGGCGGTGAACGATCGGGCGGACATCGCGATGCTGTCCCAAGCCCCTGTCCTTCACATCGGGCAACTCGACCTGCCCCTTGCTTCTGCACGACGCCTTGTCAATCCGACCACATCCGTCGGCCTGTCCAGCCATACCCCTGAGCAGATCGACGACGCACTGGCCATCAACGGATTGGACTACTTCTGCGTCGGTCCGGTGTGGGCTACTCCGACCAAACCAGGCCGCACCGCCGTCGGCCTCGAACTCGTGCGTTACGCGAGCGAGCAAGCTCACGCGGGCAAAAGCACGCTGCCCTGGTTCGCGATCGGCGGCATCGACCTCAGCAATATCGACCAAGTGGTGGATGCCGGCGCCTCGCGTGTTGTCGTCGTGCGTGCGATCACGGACGCGGATCATCCGGCCGAGGCAGCGCGGAGCATCCTCGCCGCGCTGCCCCCTCTGGGCTGAAAACGAGACGACTAAAACAGGCTCGGCTGAGCCGAGCACCACGGCTGCACCCTCAGGCACGAGCATGCAGCCGTGGTGCATCGAAGAAGTCCAGTTCGTACTGTGACGATTGGGCGAATGCCATGCGCATCGCTGCCCGCTCCGCCGTGGAACCCGCGCGGGCCGCCGCGTCGATGATGGAGATCGCCTCGCGCGTCACGTCAGCGAATCCCTCATCGGAATAGGTCTCGAGCCAGGTGGCGTATGGATGAGACGTGCCAACATTTCGTGCCAGGAACTCAGAGTGCAGCCGGCTGCCGACATCCGCATAGAGCCAGTAGCACGGAAGCGCCGCCGCAACCAATACGCCATAGCTGCCCTGCGCGCTGGCGGCGAGCAGGTGGTCTACGTAACTTTTCGTCACCGGTCCAACGGGCGGCAATGGCTCGTTGCCGAGCCAGGTTCGATGCAACTCCGACTCGACATCGAGGCAGAAATGTGCCGCGTTGGTCCAGAACCGTTGCTCCGCATCGGAGGGCGCGAGGGCGCTCGCGCGGGCGAGAACGCGGGAGTACGCACTCAGGTAGAGCGCGTCCTGGGCCAGGTAGTACGAGAACTGGTGGCACTCGAGGCTCCCATCGCCGAGAGCGGATATAAATGGCAGTTCGAAAATGGTACGCCGGATGCTTTCGACGTCATTCCACAGCATGCGACTGAACTCAGCGCCGACCGGCGTCCGGTCGGCGAAGATGCGGTGAAAGTGGTGGATCGGACCATTGCCCTCGCCAACCCCGAGCTCATCGGCGTGCTCAAGGGAATCGTCCAGCCAGGATTTCACCTCCTCCAGCGACCGGGACCAGTCACCGGTTCGAGCCTGCACTGTGGCGAGGGCCGACGAGAGCGAGCATCCGGTTCCGTGGGTGTTGCGCGTCTCGATTCGGACGGAAGAGAATTCCACTACCGTCTGCGGCAACATCCCGTTGGTGTTCACCAGTGCGTCGGAACAGGTGCCACCGGTGATATGACCCCCCTTGACCAGCACCGTGACTCCGGTTTTGGTCGACAGTCGTTTACCCTGTTCGAGTGCAACAGCCCAATTGGTTGCCGGTGATTCCTGCAGAAGTGCAGCCAGTTCCGGGATGTTGGGGGTCACAAGATCGACGAGTGGGATCAGATCGCGCAGCGCCTGTTCGGCCGATGGTTCAAGAAGCCGGTCGCCGCTGGTCGCAAACATCACGGGGTCGAGTACCACCAGCGGAGGGATGGTTGATTCAAGCCATGAGCGAACCTCACGGATAACGGCCATATCGGCGAGCATCCCGATCTTGACAGCATCAATTGTGACGTCATCGCTGACGGCATCCAACTGCTGGCGCAGGAATTCGACCGGTGGGATGTGCACCGACCGCACTCCCATCGTGTTCTGGGCAACCAGCGCTGTGACGACAGCCATTCCGTAGCCACCATTGGCAGCGATGCTCTTCAGATCGGCCTGGATACCGGCGCCGCCCGTCGGGTCGGTGCCAGCAATGCTGAGCACCCGGGGAATCGCCCGCAGAACAGGAACCCGCGGCACGGAGTGATCCGGCGGCTCGGCATTGATCGTTCCCTCTAACATGGTTCTCCTTTGAACGTACGAGACAGCGGAGTCACTCAGGTATTGCTACGACGCTGGCAGGAACTCGTTCGTCATGAGATCCGTAGCGGGAGAGACAGCGTCGACTAACTTCTGGTCCACCATGAACTTGCCGAACGAATCCCAGTTCGCGGCGTCCATCTGACCGAAGCCCTTGGGGTTGCTCAGCAGCGACAGGGTCGCCGCCACCTGCGCATTCAGGGTCGGGCCGGCGACGTCCGCGACGACGGCGGTCATGACCGCCGTGGACATCGCTGGATCGGCGATTGCCGCAGCAGTCGCCTTCGCGAGCGCTGCGAGGAAGTCACGGACGATGGCCTGGTAGTCGGCGTCAGAGGCCAGCCGATCGGAGTTGGCGATGAGCACCAGCTCGTCATAGTTCGGCACACCGGCATCGGACACCCGCGTGATGGTCGGGTTGAAGCCATCCTCCGCCAGCTTGACGCCTTCGATATTGCCGTAGGCGCCGATCACGGCATCGGCCTTGCCCGACAGGAGCGCCTGCATCAGCGAGGTCTTGACCGTCACGACGTTCACCGAGCCCGGATCGATGTTGTACGCCGCGAAGATCGTCGACAGGAACGCCGTGTCGGTCGCAAACCCGGGCATTCCGATCGTCTTCCCGTTCAGTTCGGACAGGGACTTCAGCCCGCTGCTCTCTAGCCACATGACGGAGTTGAGCGCCGTGGGGATCAGGGAGGCGACGGCCTTGATTTTGAGGCCTGCCTGGGTCGAGAAGTACATCTCCGGCTGGTAGCTGATCCCGAGCTCGACGTTGCCGGTGCTCACGAGCTTCGGCGGGTCGGACGGATCCGAAGGGGCCTGGAGGGTGACGTCGAGGCCGACGTCAGCGAAGAATCCCTTCTCCTTGGCCAGGTACAGCGACACTTGATCGGGGTTGGGGTACCAGTCGAGCAGCACGGTGACCGGGCGCATGGTCTTCGGCGACTCCGATGCTGGGGACGCAGGTTCGCTGGAGGCAGCGGGCGCCGACGATGTGTCGGCCGCAGCACTTGAGGAGGAACTCGTTGACGGTCCGCCGCAGGCGGCAACCGTAGCCATTGCGGCCACGACCAACCCGAGCATGGCGGTGGATCCCTTGCGATTTCTCATATGGACTTCCCATCGTCGGCCCACGGAATGAGGGCTCTTTCAGCGACAGTCACGAGGATGAACATGACTACCGAAATTGCGGAGAGCAACAAGATCGCCGCAAACACGAGCGCAGTCTGCAACTGCGGAGTGGCCTGGATCATGACGTACCCCAGGCCGTTGCTGCTTCCGGCGTACTCGCCGAAGACAGCGCCGATCGCGGCGTACGAGGCCGCGACCCTGATGCCGGAAAACATCGACGGCATCGCCGCCGGGAACTCCACTCTGGTGAAGATGGACCATCTGGTGCCGTACAGGGTCTTCATCATGCGAATCAGCGTCCGATCCACCGAGGCAAGGCCGTCGATGGTTGTGACGACTATCGGGAAGAAGCAGATCAGCGCGACCAGGAGGACCTTCGGCACGATGCTGTAGCCGAAGATGATCGCCAGGATAGGCCCGATCACGATGATCGGAATCGTTTGCGACCCGATGAGCAGCGGGTAGACGCCGCGACGGATGTGCTCGGAGGCGTGCAAGAGCACCGCGATGAGGATCGCCGCGACGAGCGCCATCGCGAAGCCGATGACCACTTCGGTGAGCGTCACCCAGGTGGCGCTGGCCAGGCTCGAGCTCCACTTGGAGACGAGCGTCGACAGGATCGACGAGATCGCAGGGAGGATGTACTTGGGGATCTCGAACACATGAGTGGCGGCCTCCCAGATCAGCACCACTGCGACGAGCACTGCTGCGGGCGGCCAGGCACGCCGCAGTCTGTTCACCACACCCCTGTCGCGTTTCGGCGTCGGACCAAGGATCGCGTCCAGCACTGCTGTCTGTGGCTTAGGCATACGGAGCCTCCAGCGCGTCAAGAACCTCGGCTCGTGCGGCGATGAACTCCGGCTGCACGACGGCCTCGCGGCGTGACTCCGATGGCGGGAGGCTGACCGGGATCCGCGCTATCACGCGTCCCGGTCGCGGTGACATCACCGCGACCTCGTGGGTGAGCAGGATCGCCTCCTCTACGTCGTGGGTGACAAGCAGGACCGTTCTCGGATCCTCGTCAAGGAAGCGCCTGAGCCACTGCTGGACGTCGGCTCGGGTGATCGAGTCGAGCGCCCCGAACGGCTCGTCGAGCAGGAGCACGTCCTTGCCCGCGACCAGGGTGCGCAGGAACGAGACCCGCTGCCGCATGCCGCCCGACAGTTCATTGGGCCGTCGATCCTCGAAGCCGGCAAGGCCGAACCTCTCTAACAGCGGCCTGACAACGGCGTGTGCCACGTTCTTGCCCATGCCCTTGTTCTCCAGCGGCAGTGACGCATTGGACAGCACCGTGCGCCACGGAAGGAGCAGGTCGCGCTGGGGCATCCATGCGCAGCTCGCCAGTCGATCGACCGCACGCACGTTGCCGAGCACCGAGATCTCGCCGGACGTCGCCTCGTCCAGTCCGCAGATCAACGACAGCAGCGAAGACTTGCCGCATCCACTCGGACCGACGATGCCGACTCGTCGGTGACGCGGGACCATGAGATCGACGTCCTGGAGCGCGACCACGGACCCAAAGACACGGCTGACGTCCGTGACCTGGATGCCCGGGGCTGTATCGGTCTCCACGACTCACCTCTCGGTAGTGGGATTTCGAGCTCTCGATTAATTTCAAAGGGGATTCCATTTCGGCGCCCTACGTACCGAATTCTGTGTCGCTTGACCGCCACGCCACGAGGGACCTGAATGGTTACGTTAGGACAAAAAATGACATATATACATATGACCCTCATTCCCTCGCGCTGGCATTATCCAGATCAGGTTCTACGGGTCGATGGCAGCTGCCACCCTCTCAGCCCGCCGATCTCGCGAGCTCCCCTTCTGTGGACATACTAGGCACCAGTGCGCAAGCGCGCACGCTGAAGGGGCTCTTCAGAGTTAACCGGGCAACTCGAGTCGGACGGCGAGGAGGGCCACCGTCCCGGCCAGCAGCCCGTCGAGAATGACGGGGACTCCCTCCCACGCCGCTCCCAAGATGACGACCGTGAGCACGGCCACGGTCGGTACCCCCGAGCGAGCTGAGGCCCTGCAGCGGCTCGGGTTCGCCATCCCCGGCTTCGCGGCGTAGCCGGGCCAGCACACCTTTACGACTTGGTGCGCAATTGGGGGGTGGCGTTACCGGGCGACCCGTCTCAATCACAAACTGAACAGCCTCAGCCTTGAATTGTAGTGAAAACTTGCGTCTCATTTGGGGACATGAACCCATCCTCTCGCTAAGAGACAACACGTCCAAGAACGTTGATACACCCCACAATCGAGTGCGCATCAAAGTCGGGATGCTTCAGGGAGTCTGACCGACCCTGCAGTACGACTACGATTCGGTGATGCGCATGGTTTCGTTACTGCCGGCCGCCACCGAGATCATCTATGCGCTCGGCCTTGACGATCAGCTCGTCGGCGTGAGCTTCGAGTGCGATGAACCCCCGCACGCTCGCCGCGACAAGACCGTCGTGGTCACCGGTCGCGACACCACCTCGATGACGCCCGGCGAGATCGACGAGTACGTGCGCGGGCGAATCGCGGCGGGTGAGGACCTGTACACCCTGCGGGCGGGAGCCCTCACCGAGCTTGCACCCGACCTGATCCTCAGCCAGGACCTGTGCCGGGTGTGCGCTGTGCCGTCAGGGCAGGTCGAAGCGGCTCTGTCCCATCTCGGCTGCAGCGCCGAGGTGCTCGCGCTGGACCCGCGCACTCTGGAAGACGTCCTCGACTCGATCATGGCGGTCGGTGAACGCACCGGCGTCCGGCCGCGGGCGGAAACTCTCGTCGCCGGTCTGCGTAAGCGGCTCGACGCCGTTGCCGCCAGCGTTGCGGGCCTGCCCCGACCGCGCGTGGCCGTCATCGAGTGGGTGGATCCGCCGTTCACTGCGGGACACTGGGTGCCCGACCTGGTGGTCGCCGCCGGCGGGCTGCCGGTGGCCGTGGCGGTGGGCGCCGACGGCCGTTCCGCTCCGACGACGTGGGCCGAAATCATCAACTCGCAGCCCGACGTGGTCATCGTCGCTCCTTGCGGCTACGACCTTGCCGGCACGTTGGCACAGGCGCGCGTCGTGGTCACGCGAATTCCGGGCATCCCGGTGTGGGCGATCGATGCAGGCGGCATCGTCGTGCGACCGGGTCCGCGGCTGGTCAGCGGTGTGGAGGCGATCGCGTCGATCCTGCACCCGGGTGCGGTGTCGCTCCCGCCGGCCGGATCCGTGGCCCCGGTGTCGCTCCCGATGCCCCGCACCCCACCTCGTTGAGCGGCTAACCCCAATACCACTTAGAGCGCACGGATAGGGAGCCAGAACGACTCAACTCAGCGCAACCCCGCCGCCTATCCGTGCGCACGCTAGCGACTTGGTGCGCAATTGGGAGTGTGGCGTTACCGGGAATTGGGTCGACCGCGCTGAAGCATTTATGGTGTGAACAAAAAATGGTGCTGCGTGGTCTTGTCCCATTCTGGCTTCTCGGGCCTGAAGCGTCCACATGTGGACCGGTTGCTGGTCGAGGGAGAACGTCACGAACGGCGGGCTTTCGTGTCGGGCAAGAAGATGCAGAACACGCTCAAGTTCACCGAGATCACCGGACCCCATGTCCGCACTTTGTGGGCGAAGACGTGTGTGTCCCGACAATGCGGAGATAGAGATCCGAAGCAATGCTGTACGAGAGATGGAGGAAGGAGTGGTTGCTCCCTGGCTCTCCGAGTTTAACTCTTGCGAGAGAGGGGTCCCAAACCGCTGCAAGTGGCGTTGGTTAAGAGCCCGGGTCTTGAGCGTTGCAGTATCATCACCCCTATGGCTGATGAGGTTGTAATGAAACCTTTGAGTAAGAAGGAAGCACTAGCGCGCATCGCGGCGCGTCCGGCTGGAGCGCCGGTGCTCCTCAATCTGATTGGTGTGGATCTGTCTGAGGCGAACCTGTCGGGTGTGAATCTGTCAGGTGTGGATCTGTCTGAGGCGAACCTGTCGGGTGTGAATCTGTCAGGTGCACACCTGCCACTTGCGAATCTCACGCGTGCAAACCTGGTGAGTGCGAACCTGATGGGCGCGAACCTGCCGCTGGCGAATCTGATGAGTGTGGATCTGCCTGAGGCGAACCTGACGGGCGCGAACCTGACGGGCGCGAACCTGACGCGTGCAAACCTGGTGAGTGCGAACCTGACGGGCGCGAACCTGACGGGCGCGAA
>JBDNFH010000042.1:0-44534 GCA_041689915.1 Candidatus Nanopelagicales bacterium
CTATGGCAGATCACGCTGGGCGCGCCTGCGTGATTTTGCCCAACTCTCTCTTGTCGAAATGGCAAGAAAGGTTTCACGAAAGTTCGACCGACCTAGGCTTTGGACCTGCTGCGATTGACTTCCGAATTGCCGTATTGACCGCCAAGGAAACTAAAGGCCTCGAGTTCGACGTCGTATTTGTCGTTAACCCTGATCAAATAGGTCGTCAGGGAGTGCGCGGCTCTGACATTTTTGTCGCATGCACTCGAGCCACTCATCAACTTTACCTCCTCGAGGTTGCAACGGACTAGTCGCCGACTTCCAGTTGCTTAAGTCCACGGGCAACAGTTACTAACTGTTGGTAAGTAAGCCCATTGCTCTCAATAATTATTGAAGTTGATTCAGGGGTAGTCATGACTAACAATCCGCCGAATGACTTAACATCTGCTTTGGCACACTTGTCCTTTGACTCTGCGACTACATCAGGTTCAAAGACTGCGCAGTTCGCATAAATTGTCGCGCGCACCGTGCTATCACTTGCATTCATTTTAAGAAACGGTTTCGCCACGATCCTTTGTCCTGGATCGGCAACTCTTCGCGCAGCCCACTTCGCATTTGCATACTTTTCCATTAAGGAAAATGATCGAAGTCGATTCTTGTAACTACCAGTGATCAGCATGGAAGAATACTTAACCGCGCTCCCTGACTTGGTTTTGCGCTCGAATGCCAAAACGTCAATTCGTGAATCTTGCCTTAACCCTGCACGAAACGTCGGCCTATAAAGCGTCCCTTTGGAGTCCAGTGCCGACGCAGCCCGCTGCCACGTTGAATACGAATCCACTACCGCGTTTGCCGCAAACACAGGTGTTGGTACTAGACCCCCAATCACCCAAACCGTGACCACAAAAAATAACATTCGCCTAGTGCACACTCATGAACTCCAATCTTCGATAGCCTGCGGTCACTAGAGTATAAGCATGTCTTCGAGTGAACCCCCGACAGATAATTCGACGCAAAGAACTCAGAGGCCGAAGTTCATCTACGCTCACGGGAGTGAACCCGACCCGCAATTTACGCTCGCTAACGAGCGAACTTTTCTCGCGTGGATCAGAACCGGTTTGGCATTTATTGCTGGCGGAATTGCGCTCAATGCATTCGCATTGGACATGGCCGTTGATACCCGCAAAGCGATTTCAATTGTCGTTCTCGCCATTGGCTCCATTATTTCACTGTGGGCCTGGATTTCCTGGGCTCGCGTAGAGCGCTCCATGCGGGAGCGCAAACCCCTCAAGCATTCCCCTGCCCTTGTCCTGCTCTCAGGAACCGTTATTGCCGTTGCGGTAATTGCCGCTATTGCCTTCATCTAGTTCGTGGCGAATATGCAACCCATAGATGAAGGAATGCCGCAGGAACGCACACTTTTATCTTGGCGCCGCACAGCTTTAACGCTGTCAATTGCCAGTTTTGCGCTTGCCCGTCTTGCCCTTTCCGAGTCGGTGGCGCTGGCTGAATTTCTCGCCGCAATCGCTCTAGTCGGAATCGCTATGGTGGTAATTAAATCCGCACGTCAATACAAGGGCTCTTCGGAAAAAGCTGGCACCTCAACTTTCGTTGTCGCCATGTCTGCATTTCTGCTAGGAGTGGTCGAGATCCTGCTGGTACTTAAGGAATAGTGCGTTAGCCCTCGTCCTTCATGCTGTCGACTTCCATGGCGAATGTCATGTCGACCTTAGGCAACAGTGGCGCCCAATCGAAGACGACTTCGGTGCCCAGCAATATATCTTGTATCGATTTATTCTTATGACTGATAATTGACCACAGCAACCCAAGGGCGAATACAACCGAAAGAATTGATCGAAGCGCAGCTAACCCAAGTCCAAGATTATTGCCATGTGTTGTTTGCACTCGCAAACCCATCAATATGTTTCCTAATGAACGACCACCGGTTGACCAGCTCCACGTCCAATAAATCCACATTGTGAAATAGCCAATGATTAACAATGGGAATCCCGTTGCCGCTGGTAGGTCATAGAAGACACTCAAGATGTATCGAAGGGCTTCCCAGACGCCCCAAGCGCCCACAACAAGTAGGGCAACCAGCCCAATATCTATGAACGCAGCAATCACTCGACTTGTGAAGCCCGCACTCAAGCCTTGAATGGAGCGGGCACGCTCGGGCAACGTACTGAAATGCACTTGCGCGCCGGGTACAAATGTCTTGCGGAATTGACTAAATGTCGGCATGCTTCACCGACACTTCGCGCGCCGAGGCACGCATTTTCCTGCGGAAAAAAATCCGGTCCACAATCTCACTGACAAAATTATCGGTTTGGATGGCTTGGAAACGTAGCGTGCTCAGCAATCCATCCGCTACACCACCGGTGCTTTCGCGCACCAAACTTGGCAAATCAATTTCCTCGATTACGTAGTCGGCAATCTCGGTCATGGGGACGCGATCAAGGATCGAGGTGATATCCGCTTGAGCGACAATCTCATTGACGTCAACGTGTTCCTTCACAATCTCGTTAATGTCTACCCTAGAAACAACTGCATTAACGGCAACCGGAACGACCGTGTCAAGAATTGAGTTTGCTATTGCTTTCGTGGACTCCGTGACCAGATATACCGTGGTCTCGGTGGCGAAACGTGCAAGACCTAGGGCACCCGTTACAACTGATGTCGCGGCGTAAACCGCAGAATAGAGAGCACCAACCGCAGTCGGTCCATCAACTTCACCATCGAATGCAATCTCGATTAACGCCTCTTGGTCATCGAAGTCTTGATTCACGGGAACATCATGTCTTACCCGCTACGATGCCCTCATGGGCATCCTTAAATCTTGGGCAATTGGCGTCCTCGCGATTATTACCGGGCTGGCTCTTTTCCTCACCGTAAGCATTATTTCAAGCAGAGTGGATACATCAGTGAAACAGAGCGATCTGCAGCCGTTTTACACCCCTCCCTCTCCATTGGAAGGAAAAGCCGGAGACCTACTTCGGATTGAGCCCCTCGGCGTCGACGTTGACGGCGCCCAATCACTGCGAATCCTCTACTTGACCGAACTCGACAATGGCGAACTAGCTGCCGCGAGTGGAATGGCATTCATTCCGACTGCTCCAAGTGCGGATGCACCCCGACCAATAGTCGCCTGGACGCATGGCACCGTCGGTGAAGGTGATGCATGCGCTCCATCACGTGGAACAGATCCCACATCCCAATTGACCCAGTTTCTCCCTAGCATGATCCAACTTGGTTGGGCCCTCGTCGCCACGGATTACACGGGTTTGGGCACCCCGGGAGTGCAGGCATATCTGCTTAAAGACCAAGAGGTGCGCGACACCGTGAACAGCGTGCGCGCACTCCAACAAATTCCTATGGCAAATGTAGGCGCCCGTTATACAGTATTTGGCCATTCGCAGGGTGGGCACACCGCATTATGGACCGGACATTTGAGTAAGGAATTTGCCCCCGAACTTGATCTACTGGGCGTGGTGGCTGCCGCACCCGCCGGTGAACTGATTCAAATTATGGGTAAGCAGTGGAATACTTTGATTGGTTGGGTGATCGGCGCGGAAGTAATGCGTTCCTGGCCGCTGCGTTATCCGGATCTACCGGTCAATGAAATTTTGACCCATCCTGCTCAAAAGAATTACGACCGACTAGCACAGGATTGCATCAAAGACGCAGGCCTTGAAGCAAAAGTTCGCTTGGATGCCTTCAACGAACAATTCTTCTCCTCGGATCCTACACAAAATTCATTGTGGGTTGCAGCGTTAAAAGAGCAAACCCCGCCACCCCTTCCCGCCGATATGCCTTTGCTGCTCATGCAAGGAACGGCAGATGAAGTTGTACTACCCCAGCCCAATGCCTATCTACAAAAGACCTGGTGTGAAGCCGGAACGAATGTAACTGCGCTGTGGATGGGTGGCGTTGGGCATATGCCTGCTGCTTCAATCGGTGGCCCAACGGCAGTGACCTGGTTGCAACAGATTTTTGCGGGAACGGTGCCGGCGTCAAGTTGCGGTGCTGCGATCCCTGTGTTGCCACCACTGTAAAATTACTCAGAAGTGAGCGGACCGTTTTTTGCTTGAGGGAAGTAGTCCTGGCCAATACCTGAACTGCGCTTGGGCACCATGACTGACCTAAACCAGGACACAATTTCGTCTCCGTCTTGATTCAGCCCGCGGGTCTTCATGCGAATGATCCCCATTTCCGGCCGGGATCCGCTTTCCCGATTTTCCAGGCACAGACTCTCCGCGTAAATGGTGTCACCGATATAAACCGGATGGGTGAGCTTGATGTCGGTCCAACCTAGGTTCGCAACCGCATTTTGACTCATGTCAATTACCGACAATCCAAGCACAAGGGCCACTGTCAAACCGGAGTTAACAATTATGCGCCCTTGGGTAATGGGATTGCTTTGCGCTAAATGCGCATTGAAATGGTTCTGATTCGTATTGCATGTGAGAAGCGTGAACCAGGTTGAGTCAGCTTCTGAGATGGTTCGCCCAAATGGATGTTGGTAGGTCGTGCCAACTTCGAAGTCTTCAAAAAAACGGCCCAGTTGGGCAGGAACTATTTCACTCATGGATAACTGATACCGATTATTCTCACTGCTCACCATCGGTGCGCTTACGCCACCGGTCTTCCATGCGGTTCATGAAGTTTGAATTCTTGGGAGCTTTTTGTGCTTTGGCACGAATGGCTTGCACATCTGGATCGGCGTCAACTTCATCGGTCGAAACACTCGCACCACCGGTAAATGCCGAGTAGGTGAGCACCGCGCCAATCAACATGACGGTGAATCCCGCTACGCCGATTGCGGGGCTGATTGCAACTCCAAGAACTAAAAATCCTAAACCTGCCAGGACCGCAAGGACGCCAAGGGCTGCACGCCTGCGTGTTGCTCCGGTTCCCGCAGTGCGCAGATTCGATGCGAATTTGGGGTCGTCCGCATACAAAGCCTGTTCCATTTGTTCAAGCAATTTCTGCTCATGCTCTGACAGTGGCACGCCGGCCCCCTTTCCGCTAGGTGCGATTTTATCGCTGAACCAACTACTACTGCCCTAAGGATATGACGAATCCTCTGGCAAGCAACCCCTCGCCCCTAATTCTCCGCAAATTTGTCTGATCAGGGGCTGCTAGAGCCGGATGTATCCCAATTTATCGTTCGAAAGGAGTGATCGGCGAGCCAGCCACGGTCCGCCCCGGACGCACTGCCCCAGGACCAAACTTGTCACGCAAAGTGTCGATTGCCAGTTCGGCATCACGGCGACCATGCTCGGGCTCACCAAAAAGTAGTTGATCCGATACTTCATGGGCCGCCAGCAGACCGTCAATTTTCACGCCAACCAGCCGAATCCTTACTCGTTGCAATCCAAGTGATTCATAGAGTTTCCAAATAGTGGCGTAGATTTCATGGGACAAATCGGTATGTGCGCCAGTTTTGGAACGGGTGATTGTGGTGAAGTCAGCGAATCGCAATTTCAAAGTCACCGTCTTGCCTTTGTAACCTGCTTTACGCAGCCGGGCAGCGACCTTGTCCGAGAGCGCTGTGAGTTCGGCACGGATTACCGCGGGGTTATCAACATCCTGACTAAAGGTATGTTCATTACTGACACTTTTTTCCACTTCATGGGGAACTACTGATCGAAGATCTCTGCCCCACGAGAGTTCGTGAAGGTGGGTTCCACTTTGGCCAAGGGCCCGGTTGAGTGTTTGCATTGGAGTATTTGCAATGTCTGCAACGGTCTGTAATCCAAGTCGGACCAAAACCTCTTCAGTTTTCTCCCCTACTCCCCACAATGCGCTGATCGGAAGCGGGTGCAGGAAATCAATTACGCGATCTGCGGGAATGAGTAGTAGACCGTCGGGTTTGGCTCTTGTTGAGGCAAGCTTGGCCACGAATTTTGTGCTGGCTACTCCAACGGAACAAGTAATGCCCTGTTCGTCTGCTACCCGAGCCCGAATGAGTTCTGCAATGGTGAGTGGATTGGAAAGTCTGCGAATTGCCCCGGAGACATCAAGGAATGCTTCATCAAGGCTTAGCGGTTCAACAAGTGGAGTGATGGATTCAAATAGCGCCATGACATTGCGGCTTACCTCGGCATACTTTTCATGGTGCGGGGTGAGAAATGTTGCCTCGGGTGCGATTCGGCGGGCTCGTGAAATCGGCATTGCCGAATGAACACCCAGTGCACGCGCTTCGTAGGTTGCGGTGAGAACTACACCGCGATTCCCTTGGGCGGCAATAACAACCGGGGTCCCTTTGAGTTCGGGGTAATCACGCAATTCCACCGCGGCGTAGAAAGCATCCATGTCAATATGCAAAATATTGCAACCAGAATCATTGGCACCAAAATCGAGCTTTCCAGTTTGGCGGCGCACCTGGCTCCTACTCATGTGCGCTCCTTAATCTCAACTAACACTTTTACCATCCGGGTGTCCCAGGGCTTCTGTGCCACAACTTACTTGGCGGAGTTGCAACCGGGGTTTTAATGTCAGCATAAGGAGACTGTTTAAACCCACTTCCATGAATCAGAGCAATTCGTTTGCGCGGCGTATCACGATCAGGAACTTGGTGAGCGAGTACCAACTCATTGACCGCCGTCACTCCACCGTCAAGCCATAACCGCCGAACACTTCCCAACTCCCAGCAACCTGTTGCACGCAATGAAACCCCCCGTGGCCCGGTTCGACGAATTTCACCACGCACCAACAGGATCCATGAATTGAAAAGATCGTGAGCATAAGGACCTTGGGCATCTTCAAAAAAAGTTGCATCAACCGGACCCGTTGAGTCATCGAGGGTAAGAAACACCACCCGCTTGCCACTACGAATCGGCGGCATTTGGGTTGCAACTTTAACTCCGGCGATAAAGATGATTTCCTTGGATCGACAGCTCAGCAGGTCTCGCGAATGAACAATTTTTAGACTTTGCACAACATCTATATAAAAGTCCATGACATGGCCACTGACGTCAAGACCCAAAACTTCCAACTCAGATTTAACGTGTTGTGCACTTGTCATTTCTGGCAGACCAGATGCAATGGCGCCGCACTCACTGCCCGTGACGTCAAAACTGAGTTGAGCTGCTGGAGTGCCTTTCACGCTTTTCCCGTGACTGCGATCAAGATCGGCAATTTGAAGAAGCAAATCCCGTCTAGTGATCTGCCCACGCGCTTTTCGCGCGGTGAAACCGTAGAGGTTGTCAAAAGCTCCCGCCACCACTAAGTTTTCGGCGACTGGACGGGATGGGCGGGCACGCAACCACAGATCCGATAGCGACGAAAATGGTTGGCCGGTGACGAGCCGCTCAATCTCAACCTCGGAGATTTCTTTTAGATCGGTAAAAGAAACTCGGATACCAAAACTCAAATCAGGGAGCCGCTCAAGGTGATACACGTGATTTGATGCATTAACGTCAAGACCCAAAATGGTGACCCCAAAATTTCGAGCATCATTGAGAATTAATCGCTTGGGATACATGCCGGGGTCATGGGTGAGCAGGCCACAATAGAAAGCTTCCGGGTGGTGGGTTTTAAGCCACGCGGATTGATAGGTGGGCAGAGCAAAAGCTGCCGCATGCGCTTTACAGAAACCAAATGAGGCAAATGCCCGCAAGATTTCCCAGACTCGATCAATGTGGTCAATGTCGTAATCGCGTGCGAGTGCTGCCGGGTAAAACCACACTCGCACGTCGTCTTGGCCTTGCGGGGATCCCATGGACCGCCGCGATTCATCAGCTTCAGCAAGTGAGCAGCCGGTAAAGACACTAAAAATACGCAACACCTGCTCGTGGAATACCACGACTCCATAGGTTTCGGTTAATGCCGGCGCGAGATCGGGGTGCGGAAATACTGGAGCATTCCACCCTTGGCGAGCCCGTAAAAAAGGCGTGATCATGTCTGACTTCACCGGACCTGGGCGAAACAGTGAAATATCGATGATCAGGTCGTTGAAAGTTTCAGGGGCAAATTTACCTACCAATTCACGCTGGCCCGGCGACTCAATTTGAAAACACCCTAGGGTTCGAGTTGATTGAATTAACTCAAATGTTGCTCTGTCATCAAGTGTGGTGCCGTCAATTACCGGACGCTCCCCGGTAACCCGTTCTGCTTCATTGAGTGCATGGGCCATTGCCGACTGCATTCGCACACCCAGCACATCAAGTTTAAGTAATCCCATGTGTTCAACATCGTCTTTATCAAAGTGGGACATGGGGAATCCTGCTGCGCTACTTTCCACGGGGGTTCGATCAAGCAATGTCAGGTCAGAGAGCACAACCCCACACGGATGCATTGCAATATGTCTGGGGAGCCCGTCAAGTGCTTCAACCAAGTTAAGAAAGTTATCAATTTCACCAGTTGCAGCTAACTTGCCAAATGAAGAGCGTCGAAGTTCGGGCAGGTCAACCAGCGCAGATTTAACATTGCGTGCGCGAATATGGGGAAATGCTTTAGCGAAAGCGTCAATATCTGAAGTTGGTAAACCAAATGCCAAACCAACATCGCGGATTGCTGAACGGGCACGGTAGGTCTCCATCATGGAAACGGTGGCAATGCGTTCGGTTCCAAATTTGTCAAAGATCCACTGATAAATATCTAGCCTGCGTTCGGACTCAACATCAATATCAATGTCGGGTAGCAAGCGACGAAGAGGTGAGAGAAATCTTTCCATGAGCAAGTTTTGGGCAATAGGGTCAACACCGGAAACTCCCAGTAGATAGTTGACCAAGCTTCCGGCACCTGAACCACGTGCGGCAACCCGCACTCCCCTTTCTTTGACCATGTCAACAACGTGGGCGACGGTAAGAAAATAGCCGGAAAAACCCAATTGGGTAATGGTCCGCATTTCCGCTTCAAGACGGTGGGATGCGATGGATCGGTCATGTGAGTGTGAGTAGCGCTGTGGCAATTGATCTTCACAACGACGCAAAAGAATGTGATTCGCCTCGCGCTCTGGTTCGGTAACTGGACGATTTAAAAGAACGTCAAGTTCGGGAACGAACACGTCACCTAAACCAAGATCCCGTACCGGATCTAATGCACAATATTGGGCTAGATGCTGGGTATCGCGCAATAATTTATGTACATCACGTTCACCAGCCTGCTGGCAAATTTCCCGAGCAACGTGGTGCATTTGTTCCGCATCTTTTAAAAACCCCTGCGGACTATTTCCCACGACATGGCGTGAGTCCAAGGGAACCAGAAGCCGAGCAGAATCAAGGAGGTCAGCGACTTTTGCCTGCTCGGAACCGACATAACGGACCGCATTTGTTAACACAACGGGCAATGACACCTCCCGTGACCAGGACAGTAGTTGAGCAGCTTTTGCAGTTGATAAACCCAATTTTGATTTTTCTAAGTGGGAAGTAATGGCGATACCAAGATAACGGTCAAAGATTGCCCGCCACGGCCGAAGTAGTGCATCAGCGTGGTGTGACCTCCCGGTGAGAAATGCCCGCCCGACTTCTGACTCTGAGGTAAGCAGCGCAACTATCCCGGCGTGATGTTGGGCTAATGCATTCCAAGAAAGAACCGGATCTCCACGTTGTTCATGTGCTGCTGAGACCAACCGACACAGTGATGCCCAACCTTGTGCCCCGGTGGCTAACAGAATCACCCGTGGCTTTGTTTCATCAATCCACTGGCCGCCGTGTGCGGGGGTTCTGCGAGCGCCACTACCTGAGATTACTTTTGCCTCGGTTTGGTCAACTGCAAGATCAACCCCAAGCACCGGGGAGATCCCATTCCGCATACAGGCTCGAGCCCACTGGACCGCGCCATAAAGTCCGTTACGGTCGGTGAGACCAATAATTTTCTGCCCAAGGGCAGCGGCGTGATCAACGAGTGCGTCGGGTCGGGATACCCCGTATTGCAGTGAGTAACCCGATGCGACTTGTAAATGGGCAAACGAATCCGGTGAGACCCCCACGGTAATTAGCTCAGCTCACGCGCAAAAATTGAGAAGGCGAATCAGAAACAAAAGTTTCTAAAGACAGGCGCCCCTGCGCGAGTGCATCAAGTGAGACCGCAACTTCGAAGATGAATCGCTGTGAGTCACGAACGAGGTCGTCAGCTTCCCGCGCGGTAACGCACGGGATACCTGCTTGTGCCGATGCGCGTTTTTGAGCACCCGCGGCAAAGAAAGTTGCCCACTCACCAAATTCGGGGGCAACCTCGGATAGCACGTCCCACGCACTACGAATGCGCTGTCGCCTTGGGCTGCGTGGGCCTAGGGCTACTTGGGCACGGGCGGCAAGAACTGCCGCAGCAGCACGTAATGCGCCAAGGTGCGCTGCCGCATAACGCTCATGTGGAGTGTGCGCCGCTATGGCTTCCTGCAAACTTCCCTGGGCACAATGCAGTAGCTCTAACGCTGGGCGTCGCGTGAACTTTCCGACCATGTCAGATCCCTTCGAGTTGACCAACAAAATATTGGTGCCAAAAGGACACCAACTCGTCTCGACCCACCCGCACACAATCCAGTCACCGGGGTCGGGGTCGAATCGACCCCGGTGACTGTGATCATGTGGTGGTACTAACTGACCCGACCCGCGCCTAGCCGCGAATCCGGGCCCGGGAGGCAGTTCAAACAGATTAAATCGAACATCTGTTCGAACAGATCCAACGATAGACCGAACCACTGACATCCGTCAACCCCGCCTCAAAATTCACTTCAAAATCTCTCGAATCCCTCTATGCGACACGGCTGCGACACGGTGGGTTCAGGGTTGTGACCTAATCGTGCACGACCGCGACCAAACCGCCACCACAATGATGTAGTGTCATCCTCTTCTGTTGCCAGCGATCTTGAATCCCTACGCGAACTCCCGTTACGGCGCGTTCCCCGCCAGCAACGCTCCCGGCGCCGAGTCGCAGGCATGATCTCCGCAGCAATTGACCTGCTCGTACTTGGTGGGACCGAAGCGGTGACAACTAGCGCGGTTGCAGAGAAAGCCAGCGTGCCAATTGGTTCGGTCTACCAATTCTTCCCCGACCGGGAAACCCTTCTTCTCGCGGTGGCTGAAGTTTCCAGTCGCCCACTACAAGAAACCGCCGAGCTGATTAATACAAACTCAATCCCTGGAACCGATCTTGATTCATGGCTTATCTCTGTACTGAATCAACTTGAAGAGCAATGGTCTAAGCATCCAGCAAATGTTGCCGCATGGAATGCCCTTGTTTCAGTTCCCAATATGGACGCGGTCACTGGACCGATTTTCACAGATTTCGTTGACGCATTAGCCGCAGGGATTACCCAGCACCAAAAGCCCACACACTTGACCGAGAAAGAAACCAATGAGTTGTGTTGGGTGCTGACAACCAGCCTGACCGCAGTTCTATCTTCTTCTCTCGCGACAAAGCGAACACATTTAATGGGATCTTTCAAGCAGTGGGCAACGTGCATGTTTACCCGCCACATGTAATCACTCGCACTACTATTCACTCATGTCAGATACCGAGCAGCAGTCTGTTATCCATGTTCGCAATACTCTCAAACTCTTTGGTGTAAAAGGTGAAGTTCGTCGCCTCGATGACAGCGCAAGAACTGCAAAAGAAGCGGCTGACGCTTTAGGAATTGAAGTTGGACAGATTGCCAGCTCACTTATTTTTCTTGCCGATGGAAACCCAATTCTTGTCATGGCTTCGGGCAAGCACCGGGTAAATACCAATAGCGTTGCCGCAGCACTTGAAGTCAATGAAGTCACCAAGGCAACAGCAGAGGACGTTCGGGCAGCGACAGGTTATGCAATTGGTGGGGTTGCGCCCGTAGGTCACCCAGAGCAATTGCCCACAATCGTGGACATCTCATTGAGCCAATATGACGAGGTGTGGGCTGCAGGCGGTCATCCGCATTATGTGTTCCCCACCACCTACGACGAACTCCTCCGCATTACCGGTGGGCACGCCGCGGAAATCAGCGTCTGATTTTTCACATAAAGAGAATGACGTCACTCACTGTGACGAGTACTCTCGGACGTGCTCAATTGCCTCAGGGGTTGTCGCGAATACGTGTTTTTGATGCGCCAATTCACTAAAGACCCCAATGTCTTCTACGGAATATTAACTCGTGATTGGGTTGAATACCAGAAAGCATGACGGTCACACCCCGTTGCTCGAGAGATTTGATGGTGTCCCCCAACACGGAGGCACCTGTTACATCCCGTGTTCGAATCCTTGAAAGTCACAGAATCAAAACTCGAACATCACTCACCTCAGCCTGACAGAGAGGGACGACGCCCGCCAGCAGACCCTGAACCGGGCCTGGCAGACACATCCCGAACGATTCGCCCGTCGACCTCTACCGCCCCATGCCTGTACTATCAGGAGCAACTCCGCAGGAAACGTACGATGCAGAGATCAATATGCAATAGGGACTTCATTCCAGCGTCTAAAAAGATACTGTCTCAGTTGACTTGACAAATTCCGCGGTCGAAGTGGGCTGCGATGCCGTCGAGAACCCCGTCGTCGAGCTGTCCTGCCAACCAGTCGAGGGCCTGGGTCTCACCGCCTCGACGAGATCTCCTGTGCAACCGTGCCGAGCTTGCTTAGACACATGCTGAATTGTATAGATGTTCATCTGCTAATGTTCGCTAAGACGAAGGGAGGCATCGAATATGCAACCTCTGTACGAGGCGAAGGCGGACTTCTTCCGCACCTTGGGGCATCCAGCTCGGATACGGGTCCTGGAGCTCTTGTGCGAGCGAGAGCGCGCGGTGCACGACCTGCTCGCGGAGATCGATATCGAGTCGAGCAACCTGTCTCACCAGCTGGCCGTACTGCGTAGCGCGGGGTTGATTTCCCAGTCGCGACGCGATGGCCAGGTGTTCTACACGATATCCACGCCCGAGATCCAGGACCTTCTCATGACGGCCCGCGCGATTCTGCTCGATGTGATCAAGGACCGGGGCAGCCTCAAGCGTGCCCTGGCTTCCGGCAGACCGAGGGCGTCGTGAGTCTGTGGGGGGCGTTTCGCATGATCCGGTCAACGGGCCGGATCGCCGAGCCCGCGCCGCCGGCCCCCGAGATCATGGATGGGCGGCCGGTCGAACTCAGCGGTACCGTCCAGATCCGGCACGTTGACGCGGGCTCATGCAATGGTTGCGAGATCGAGATCGGCCAAGCCTTCGGACCCGTGTACGACCTCGAGCGGTACGGAGCCCGGCTCGTCGCGTCCCCACGGCACGCCGACGTCGTGCTCGTCACCGGCGTCGTGACCCACAACATGGTCGAACCCTTGCGTCGAACGATCGATGCGACCCCACGGCCGCGGCTGGTCATTGCGCTCGGCGACTGTGCCCGCAACCGCGGGATGTTCGCCGATGCATACGGCGTAGTGGGATCGGTCAGCGATGTCGTCCACGTTGATCTGGAGATTCCCGGCTGCCCGCCGGAACCGGAAGCCATAGTTCGCGCAATTCGATCAGTGACGGGGACGTGATCGCTTCAGGCTTTCTCGCGCAGGTTGCGCTGATGGTCATCGCCATCGTCATAGCCTCGGTCACACGGGCTCGCTACCGGGCGCTGGTGTGTGGCGTGGCTGTCGCGCTTATCGGGGTAGCCGGAGTAGTGACGGGTGCTCTGGCACTGGGCGGGCATCAGGGCACCGCGACCGTCCCCGTTGCCCTCCCGATGGGAGCCCTCACTCTCGAGGCCACCCCGCTCGGTGGCCTGTTCACCCTCGTTGTCGGCGCGGTCGGCGCGATTACCGCCATCTATGCCATCGGATACGTGCACGGGCCCTCCGCTTCACGGACCTCCTGGATCGCGCTCGCGGTATTCCTCACCTCCATGCAACTGGTCCCCGCCACTGCCGACGTCGTCTCCTTCCTGCTTGCATGGGAACTCATGGCTATCGCGTCCACCGTGCTCGTGCTCACCGAGCATGCGGAGCGCTCGAACGTGCGTACTGCCGCAGTGTGGTACGCGGCCATGACCCAAGTGAGTTTCTCCCTGCTACTGATCGGCTTCGCGATCCTCTCGGCCCAAGTAGGGAGCACCCAGTTCGGCGACTTCAGTAGCACGCAGTGGAATCCCGTCGCCGCCAGCGTTGCGTTCGTGACACTCGTGTTGGGCTTCGCGACCAAGGCCGGCATTGTGCCGATGCATGTGTGGCTTCCGCGCGCCCATCCGGAGGCACCGAGTCACGTCTCGGCGTTAATGAGTGCCGCCATGGTCAAGATGGGCGTGTACGGCGCGCTACTGGTGACGACGCGATTCTTGGTTGATGGCATCGTCTGGTGGAGCCTATTGGTGCTGGCGCTGGGCATGGTGTCGGCGATCTATGGAATCCTGCAGGCATCCGTCGCTAGCGATATCAAGATACTTCTTGCCTACTCCACGACCGAGAACATCGGATTGATGTTCCTCGCTATCGGATCCGCCTCGCTGCTGCGCGCCTACGGCATCCCTGGCACGGCGCAGGTGGCCATCGCGGCCTGCCTCTTGCTCGTTGTTGCACATGCCGCGTTCAAGACGACATTGTTCCTCGGGGCCGGGTCGATCCTGCGCGCGACCGGTCTTCGTGATCTCGATCGCCTCGGTGGTCTTGGCTCACGCATGCCGGTCACGTCGCTGACGTTCGGCATCGGCGCCCTCGGCGCGGCCGCCCTTCCTTTCACGGTGGGCTTTGTCGCCGAGTGGGTGCTACTGCAGGCACTCATCCACGGCGCCGGCAGCAACAATCGGATCCTGGCGATCGTCATGCCGGTGACCGTCGGCGCCGTGGCGCTGACAGCGGGCCTGGCGTTGATGACGTTCGTCAAGGCCTACGGCATCGCCTTCCTTGCCCGCCCCCGCAGCGATGCAGCCACGGGGGCTAAGGAAACGCCAGTCTCCATGCGCATCGCGATGGGAGCGTCCGCCGCTCTCGTCATTGCGCTGGGCCTGGTCCCGGGACTGGCCGCCCGCGCAGCAGCCACGGCTGGCGGCCTGTCCGATGTCGGCTCCGTGGGTCTGTTGGGAATTGACCTGCCCGGCATCGGCGCGCTGCTCGACCCTGCATGGCTGGGTATCTTGTCGGGCATCCTCGCGATTGCCGTCATCGGTGTGTCGATACGGGCCATGCGTAAGCGGCCTCGCCGCTCGGTCGACCTCGCATGGGTCGGCGGCGGCGTGCGCGTCAGCCCCCGCATGCAGTACACGGCGACGTCCTACGCCGAACCCCTGTCCCGCATCTTCGACGACTCCCTGCGACCACAGCGCGACGTGATCGTCACCCACTCCTCCGAGGCGCGCTATCTCGTTGAGCGAATCCAGTACCGCCAGCGTGTGTCCGACGTGTTCGAGGGACGCATCTACCAGCCAGTCATTGCCGTCACCGAGCGGTTGTCCGCCGCGGCGAGAAACCTGCAGAACGGCAAGATCCATTTCTACCTCGCCTACTCCTTCATCGCCCTCCTCATCATTCTCGTGGTGGTCACGCAGTGAGCGCGACTGCAGCATCTCTTGCCTTCATCCAAATCGTAGTCATGGTGCTCCTCACCCCACTGCTCATCGGGCTGATCCGACAGGTCAGGAGTCTGCTCGAGGGCCGGGCGGGTGCCGGCGTGCTGCAACCCTGGCGCGATATCCGCAAACTGTTCGGCAAGGAGCCTCTGCGCGCGCCGGGGATGAGCTGGGTGCAGGCGGTGGGTCCCGTGGTCCTGGCCACCTCGAGCCTGTTGCTGTGTGCCCTGATTCCGCTCGTCGGCACCGTGGCGTTCCCGCTCATTCCCGATGACCTGTTCGTCGTCGTCGGGGTGCTGTTGGTCGGCACCGTGGCGCTGGCGCTCGTCGGGCTCGATACTGGGACCGCATTCGGTGGCATGGGATCCAGTCGGCACATGATGATCGCGGCACTGGTCGAGCCGACCGTGCTGGTGGCGATCTATGCCCTCTCGGTCCCGATCGGCTCGTCCGCGTTGTCGCAGATCGTCAACTCAAAGATCGAGTCGCCCGTCACGGTCGCTTCGCCCGTCAGCCTGCTCGTCCTGGTCGCACTGAGCATTGCGGTCATCGCCGAGACGAGCCGAATGCCCGTCGACAATCCCGCCACGCACCTCGAACTGACCATGGTGCACGAGGCGATGGTTCTGGAGAGTTCCGGGCGTGATCTTGCCTGGCTCGAACTCGGCTCATGGCTGAGACTGGGGGCGCTGCTCGGCCTTATCGGCAGTCTGGCGATACCGTGGGGACTGGCCGTCGAGATTGCCCCGATACCGCTCCTGGTGGGATCGATCATGCTTACCATAAAGCTCACCGTTCTCGGCTGCATTCTCGCGATCGTCGAGGTGTTCCTCGCGAAGCTGCGGCTGTTCCGTGTGCCTGAACTCCTGGCGGGATCGTTCGTTCTGGCACTGCTGGCTGTCACAGCATCCTACTTGACGGTACCGGCGTAGACATGCCAGACGCGGTCTTCGCCCAGGCAATCGGCATGTGCTCCGCCGTGCTGTTGCTCTCCGCGGTGCTCCTGGTCTGGCGCCGCGCCCAGGTCTCCGCCCTGCCGCTCCTAGCACTGCAGGGCCTCGTCCTCGCCGCCCTCGTCGCGGTGATGGGTATCCAACAGGGCAGCCCCGAACTGCTCGCCATCGCCGCCCTCGTCGCGCTGTTCAAGGGCATCGCAATCCCCCTCGCCCTCGCGCGGAGCGCTCGAGGTGAGTTCGGTGGCGCACCGCTCATCAATACCGCGACCTCGCTCATCGCCATGGCGGCGCTGACCGCATTGGCCTACGCCGTCAGTTCCCCACTCGATGCGCTCGGAAGCGGACCGACGATCCAGGCGATACCAATCGGCATCGCACTGGTGCTGTTCGGTTTCCTGCTGCTGGTCACGGGGCGCCACGCGATCGCCCAGCTCATCGGTTTCCTCGTCATCGACAACGGCACGGCGACCGTCGCCATCCTTTCCTCCGGCGGCGTCCCTATCATCGTCGAACTCGGAGTCTTCCTTGACGTCCTCCTTGTCATTCTCATCCTGTACGTCCTCACCGGCAGGATCCAAGACGAGTACGGCAACGCCGACCTGGACGACCTCACAGAGTTGCACGACTGATGGCCACCCTCCTGATTGCACCACTGGCGACCTGCATCCTGCTGGTTCTCGCGACCGTCGCCTTCCACCGGGACTGGCTGAATCGGTTCGCCGGGATCATCGCCTCCTCCGCTGTGCTCGCCAGCGGAGCGGCCAGCGCCGTCGTTGTCCTAGGTGATGGAGAGCTGACAGCGATGAACGGCCTCCTCCGAGCCGATGCCCTCACCGCCTTCATGCTCGTCTTGATCGGGGCCGTGGGGCTGAACGCCACCTGGGGCAGCCTGGCCGCCCGCGATGCCTCCGAGGGACGCGCAACTACGTATCCAGCCTTGGTCGTGGCGTTCCTGTTTGCCATGTCGCTGGCCGTGCTCGCCGACAATCTCGGCATCTTGTGGGTGGCAATCGAGGCGACGACCATCACCACCGCGTTCCTGGTCGGCCACCATCGAACACGCCAGTCTCTCGAAGCCGCATGGAAGTACGTCGTCCTGGGATCCGTTGGCGTCGCAATCGCACTCCTGGGCATTGTGCTGCTCTACTCGGCCACCGTCGCCGCCGGGTCGCCCACGCTGTCGTGGACCGTACTCGACCAGGCCACTATGCCGCTTGACCCCGGCCTGGTAAGGATGGCCGCCGGCCTGATGCTCCTCGGCTTCGCGACAAAAGCGGGCCTCGCCCCGATGCACAGCTGGCTGCCCGACGCGCACAGCCAAGCGCCTGCAGCGGTATCCGGGCTCATGTCTGGCGTGCTGCTCTCAGTGGCGTTCTATGGGATCCTCAGGGTGCAGGCTGTCACCGACGCGGTCATCGGACCTGACCTGATGCGCAACCTGCTCATCGCCGGAGGCTTGCTGTCCATCGCCGAAGCCGGGACGCTCATCCTGCGGCAGCGCGACCTCAAGCGCATGCTCGCTTACTCCAGCATCGAGCACATGGGCATCATCGCACTCGCTGCCGCGATCGGAGGTCCCCTTGCCATCGGTGCCGCACTGCTTCACATGCTCGGCCACGGGCTGGCGAAGTCAAGCATCTTCGTCATCTCCGGTCGCATCCTCGCGGTCGACGGCACCACCGAGATCAGTCGGCTTCACTCCCTGCTAACCCGGCGACGTGGAGTCGCGATCCCGTTCCTCGCTGCTATGGCGGCCCTGCTAGGGATGCCGCCCTTCGCACTGTTCTTCACCGAGGTCGCGATCATCATCGCCGGCTTCCAGCGCGGACTCGGCTGGGTCATGGCGGTCGCCGTCGCCCTGTTACTCCTCGCCTTTGTCGGACTCGGACGGCAAACCTCTAACATCATGTTCGGCGCGGACCCGGATCACGTAGGCGACCTGCCTGGCGCCGCAGGGCAACGTGACCGATCATGGCATGGGCCCCGAGTTCCGCTGATGATCGCGCTCGGCGCCACGGGTGTCATCGGCTTCGTCGCTGGACCGTTCGCCTCGCTGCTCAGCGAAGCCGCAAACGTACTCGGAGCCGGACCATGAGCCGACACACTGAACCACTGCCCGTGACGTCAGACGACCTGGCTTCCGTTTTCGGAGCCCACCTCGCCGATGGCTTCCGTCTGTGCATGGTCGTCTGCCACGAGGACGAGACCGATTTCCGCGTCGTCTACGTCCTGCTGCGCAGCAGTGACGACAAGCGCGTCGAACTGGTCCTAGCGGTCCCCAAGGACGATCCGCAGTTGCCCAGCCTCGCCCTGCTCGACTACTCCGTCGGGAGATTCGAGCGCGAGATTCACGACATGTACGGCATCACCCCGGTCGGGCATCCGCTCCCGCGGCGGCTGGTCAGGCACGGACATTGGCCAGCCGGCTGGTACCCAATGCTCCGCAAGGCCCACGTCACCCCCCAATTCACCGAGGACGCGGGATCCTTCCCGTTCCTTGAAGTCGAGGGCGACGGCGTGTACGAGATCCCCGTCGGGCCTGTCCACGCCGGAATGATCGAGCCAGGCCACTTCCGGTTCTCCGTGGTCGGAGAAACCATCCTGCGGATGAAAGCACGGCTCTGGTTCGTTCACCGAGGCATCGAAAGACTACTCGAGCAGAGCGTTCCCGCCCGCGGCATCGAAATTGCCGAGCGGATCAGCGGTGACACCGCCGTCGGCCACTCCCTCGCCCTCGCGATGGCTGTCGAGGAGGCGTCCAGAATTGACGTGACCGAGGAGGACCGACTGATCCGCGCGCTCCTTCTGGAGCTCGAACGGATGCACAACCACGTAACCGACATCGGAGCCCTGGCCAACGACGTTGGATTTGGACTCATCCACTCCCATACGCTTCGGCTACGAGAGCAACTGCTCCGCCTCAACGCCCAGGTCACCGGACACCGTCTGCTGCGTGGCGGAATTCTCGTGGGTGCGTCGCGACTGGTCGCACTCCCCGATACGAACGTCATCGCATCCGTCGCCGCGGAGGTGGCCGAGTTATCCGCCATCACCCTCGGCAACGCGACCGTTCGCGACCGTTTCATCGGCACATCCGTGCTCAGCAACGAAGCCGCCCTCCGGCTTGGCGTGCTCGGCTACATCGCCCGAGCGTCCGGCATTGATGCTGACGCCCGGCGCGACCACCCATTCATCGACCTCGGTACCTCCTTCAGCGTCGTCATGGAGCAGGGCGGCGATGTCATGAGCCGCTACCTGCTGCGCGTCCGCGAACTAGGGGTATCGGCAGCAGTCATTGCCGACCTCGTGGATCGTATAGACGGTCACACAGGCAGCGGCGCGCCGCAGGACGCTGGCCCAGGCTCCGGTCTGGGTCTAGTGGAGGGGTGGCGCGGACGCATAGCCCACCGAATCGAACTCGACGCCTCCGGTCTCATCTCGCGAGCCAAGATCGTCGATCCATCCTTCTTCAACTGGCCTGCACTGCCGATTGCTCTTACTGACACGATCGTGCCCGACTTTCCCCTCACGAACAAGAGCTTCGGCCAGTCCTACGCCGGAAATGACCTGTAGTCGCCGTAGCACTGGCGCGTTGACGACGGATTACACGACGGCCCGGAAACCAACTTCCGGCGTTGGTAGACTTCCGGTTCCCGTCTGAGACGATCCTGCGGTCACTACTTTGGTACCTCTGCTCGGGGTCTCCAACCGTGATCTCGAGGTCCTCGCCCAGTGCCACATCAAGGTGGATCACGGTGCCCTCTCGGTCAGGCTGAGCTGAGACTGTCAACGATCATCCAAAATCAGGCCAAATTCGGGAAGGTGGTTTCTAGCGGTCATTGCAATAGCCGATCAGGCCGGCAGGCATTCTGTGACGGACGTCTCATGAGTCGGGGCTGCACGCCTGTGGGCACCCGACTAGTGTGTGCTTCACACGACTTCGAGAGGGGTTGCGCGGTGAGCGCAGTCACAACCACAGAACCGCCGGACGGCGTCCCACCAGGCAAGAAAGCCGATATTAAGGCCCGCACCCTGCGTACAGACCGCTGGTGGATTCAGCCGGCCATTATTTTCGGGGCCCTGGTTGCCTTCATCATCTATTCAACTTGGCGGGCGTTCGAGAATGCCTACTACTACTCCGAGCCCCTCATCTCGCCCTTCTACTCGCCCTGCCTAGCGACGTCCTGCATATCGGGCTCCGCAGAGTGGACGCCGATCGGTTCATGGTGGATCCTGTCCCCGGCCCTGCTGATCCTGGTGGTTCCGCTGGGCTTCCGGATGACCTGCTACTACTACCGCAAGTCATACTACCGGTCGTTCTGGCTGTCGCCGCCGGCTTGCGCGGTTGCTGAGCCGCACAAACGCTATACCGGCGAGACCCGCGCACCGCTCATCCTGCAGAACGCCCATCGTTGGTTCTTCTACGCCGGACTCGTCTTCAACGTCATCCTCAGTTACGACGCGATCATTGCCTTCCGCAATAGCGATGGCCAGTGGGGTCATATGAGCGTGGGCACGCTGGTGCTGGTGGCCAACGCGACCTTTCTTTGGTTCTACTCGCTGTCCTGCCACACCTGCCGGCAGGTCGTCTGCGGACGCTTGAAGTATTTTTCAGTCCACCCGGTCCGGTACAAGTTCTGGACGTATGTCACGAAACTGAACGCTCACCATGCACGTTACGCATGGATCTCCCTCGTCGGTGTGGCAATGGCCGATCTGTATGTCCGCCAGGTGTCATCGGGCGGCATCCCCAACCTCTACTTCTTCTAGGCTTCGAAGGGTCTCCTGTTTCATGACAGACATTGAGCACTACACGTACGACGTTGTGGTGATCGGCGCCGGTGGCGCCGGCCTGCGAGCTGCGATCGAGTCGCGCGAGTTGGGCAGGAGCACCGCGATCATCAGCAAGTCGCTGTTAGGCAAGGCGCACACTGTGATGGCCGAGGGTGGCATCGCGGCGTCGATGGGCAATGTCAACAGCAAGGACAACTGGCAGGTGCACTTTCGCGACACCATGCGCGGCGGAAAGTTTCTTAACCACTACCGGATGGCCGAGTTGCATGCGAAGGAAGCCGCGGAACGCGTCTGGGAGCTTGAGTCGTGGGGTGCTCTTTTCGACCGCACGCCGGACGGCAAGATCAGCCAGCGAAACTTCGGCGGTCACGAGTACCCGCGGCTGGCCCACGTCGGTGACCGTACCGGCCTTGAGCTGATCCGCACCCTGCAGCAGAAGGTCATTGGGTTGCAGCAGGAGGACAAGAAGCTCAGCGACGACTACGAGTCGCGCATCAGGGTCTTCCATGAGTGCACGATCACTGACATCCTGCTTGCCGGTGAGGGGGAGAACCGACGGATAGCCGGGGCGTTCGGCTACTGGCGCGATTCCGGGAAGTTTGTGCTGTTCGAGGCACCCGCGGTGATCATCGCTACCGGTGGCATCGGCAGGTCCTTCAAGGTGACGAGTAATTCCTGGGAATACACCGGCGACGGCCACGCGCTCACTCTACGCTCGGGCGGGTCACTCGTGAATATGGAATTCATCCAGTTCCACCCGACGGGTATGGTATGGCCGCCGAGCGTGAAGGGTCTCCTAGTCACCGAGTCGGTGCGCGGCGATGGCGGGGTGCTGACCAATTCCGAGGGTCGCCGCTTCATGTTCGACTACATTCCCGAGGTCTTCAAGGATCAGTACGCCAAGTCCGAGGAGGAGGCTGACGGCTGGTACACCGACCCGGAGCACAACAAGCGTCCACCAGAGTTGCTGCCCCGAGACGAGGTCGCCCGATCAATCAACTCCGAGGTCAAGGCCGGCCGCGGATCTCCGCACGGTGGCGTCTTCCTCGATGTGTCCAAGCGACTGCCCGCCGCAACGATCAAGGCAAAGTTGCCGTCGATGTGGCACCAGTTCAAGGAACTCGCCGACGTCGACATCACCTTGGAGGCGATGGAGGTCGGGCCTACCTGCCATTACGTCATGGGTGGCGTTGAGGTCGATCCGGACACTGCAGCCGCCGCCGGCGTTTCGGGACTGTTCTGTGCCGGTGAGGCAGCCGGTGGTCTGCACGGTTCCAACCGACTGGGCGGCAACTCGCTGTCCGACCTGCTCGTCTTCGGACGCCGGGCCGGTATTGGCGCTGTCGAGTACGTCGACGCACTCGACAGGGCAGGTGCCCGCCCGCCGGTGAATCAACTGGACGTCGACGCTGCTGTGGTAGCGGCGTTGGCACCGTTCAATCAGGCCGGGGGCGAGAACCCCTATACCATCCAGCAGGATTTGCAGGAGGTGATGGGCGACCTCGTCGGCATTATCCGCACGGGAGACGAGATGCGGACTGCGCTCGTCCGCTTGGTGGAATTGCGGGAGCGCGCTGCGAAGTTGACTGTGACAGGCGGCCGCGAGTACAACCCCGGCTGGCATCTCGCCCTGGACCTGCAGCACCAGCTGCTTGTCTCCGAATGCATCGCAAAGTCGGCCCTCGACCGCGAGGAGTCGCGCGGTGGCCACACCCGCGATGATTTCCAGGGTATGGATCCGAATTGGCGAACGGTCAACCTCATCTGCCGACTGGGTAGTGACGGAGTCGATGTGGTCAAGCAGGAGTTGCCGTGGATGCCCGCTGAGCTCATCACGCTCTTCGAGGTCAGTGAGCTCAGCAAGTACATGACACAGGTTGAAATCAGTCAAGTGCCAGAAGGAGTAAAGTAGCCATGGGATACCTAGCCAACTTCCGCGTCTGGCGCGGCGACAAGGGTGAGGGTGCTCTTGCGGACTACGCGGTTGATGTGCTCGAGGGTGAGGTCGTGCTCGACGTCATCCACCGCATCCAGGCAACGCAGGCCACGGACCTTGCCGTGCGCTGGAACTGCAAGGCCGGTAAGTGTGGTTCGTGCAGTGCCGAGATCAATGGCCGCCCGCGTCTGATGTGCATGACCCGGATGAACACCTTCGAGGAAACTGAAACCGTCACCGTCACGCCGATGCGCGCCTTCCCCGTGATCCGCGACCTGGTCACCGATGTGTCCTTCAACTACGAGAAGGCGCGCCGGGTTCCGGTCTTCTCCCCGCCGGCTGGCCTCAAACCGGGTGAGTACCGCATGAAGCAGGAGGACGTGGCTCGCAGCCAGGAGTTCCGCAAGTGCATCGAATGCTTCCTGTGCGTGAACGTCTGCCACGTGATCCGCGACCACGAGGAGAACAAGCCGAACTTTGCCGGACCGCGCGTCCTGATCCGCGTCGCCGAACTCGACATGCACCCCCTTGACACCCTTGACCGCGCGCGCATCGCGCAGGAGGAGTTGGGCCTCGGCATGTGCAACATTACCAAGTGCTGCACCGAGGTCTGTCCCGAGCACATAAATATCACCGACAACGCCCTGATCCCGCTCAAGGAGCGGGTGGTCGACATCAAGTACGACCCGGTCAGGTGGCTCGGCAACAAGATCCGGGTACGCAGCGGCAAAGACTGATTCGGTGTCCGGATTCAACTGAGTCAAGACTGCCGCTCGAACCCCGGTACGGGCCGGATCCGCTCGCGGACTGGGGATGTCGCCACGCAGTTGGCGACGTCCGGCGAGTACCCCTTCACTCGCGGGGTCTACCCATCGATGTACGCCAGCCGACCGTGGACGATGCGGCAGTACGCCGGGTTCGGTACTGCCGTGGAGTCCAATCGACGGTCCCGGCAACTGCTGGCCGCCGGGACTATGGAGCTGTCGGTTTCCTTCAACCTGCCGACCTAGATGGGCTACGACTCCCAATAACCGTAAATGTCCACACAGCGGGTCAGTCCGGGCTACCATCCGAAGATCGGATTGCGAGGCCCAATGGATGCAAGTGATCGATCGCCCACCCTTATTCAGTCGGTCCAGCGCGCCCTTCGCTTGGTTGAGGCGGTTGGGGGCCTGGACGGACGAGTGCAGGCAAAGGAGTTGGCGCGCGCCGTAGGCTTAACCTTGTCGACCACGTATCACCTGCTGCGGACGTTGACTTACGAGGGATACTTGCGCCGACTCGATGATGGTAGTTACGCCCTAGGACCCTCGCTGACTCGCGTGGCATCTAAGAACCACCTGCCCTCGGTGCTGGCTCGGGCCAGACTGGCCATGCAATCCCTTCGGGATGAACTCCGGAGTCCGGTCTACCTGGCTCTCTACCGGGATGGCGAGATCTCAGTCGTGGAGATCGTGGACTCGCCAAGGATCCCATCGATCGACTTGTGGGTCGGCATCCATGACTCCGCCCATGCGACGGCCCTCGGCAAGTGCATCCTGGGTGCACTTGATGAGGATCTGCGCCAGGATTATCTCTCACGGCATCCACTATACGAACTGACCCGGCACACCGTCACTGATCGGCGGCTCCTTGAAGATGAGATCCACCATTCCATCTCGCTGGCCAGTGATGATCAGGAATATGCCGTCGGCGTTCACTGCTTGGCGACCCCGGTCATCACGCCCGACCTGATCGGCGCCGTCGCGGTTTCCGGGCTCGCCACCTGGACTCCGCAGGCGCTCGACGCTCATGTCACCACGACCCTGACCCGTGGCGCCCAACGGATCGCGCGATCCCTCAGGATGCCGGTCACTGCCTGACCGTCGGGCCCCTGCCGCCATCTGAGAATTTCTACCTTGAACTCCCGGCATGACACTGCGTACAGTGACTGGAACAGGGATGTCCTGACCAAGCCCGCGATCGCGCTTGGCGGAATACCGTGTAAGGAGAGCCATGATTGACAGCCAAAGGCGGTTGGATTTTTACAAGCAGATGGTGCGCATCCGAACCTATGAGGAGGCGATCCAACGCGAATACCACGCCGACAAGACACCTGCATGGGATATCGGCGCCGGACTCATCCCTGGGGAGATGCACCTCTCGGCCGGCCAGGAGCCCGTCGCGGTCGGCCTATGCGCGAACCTGCGCGACAGCGATGCCCTAACTGGCCCGCACCGTGCACACCATCTCGCGCTCGCGAAGGGCGTTGACCTGCCGGCGATGACCGCTGAGATCTTCGGCCGCACGACAGGGCTCGGGCGAGGCAAGGGTGGCCACATGCACCTGTTCGATCCGAGCAAGCATTTCTCCTGCTCCGGGATCATCGCCGAGGGGTTACCGGTTGCTGTCGGGCACGCACTCGCATTTCATCGCCGAGGCACTGACGACGTCGCTGTTGGTGTCGCCGGTGAAGGTGCCGTCAACCAGGGTGCGTTCCATGAGGCGCTGAACCTTGCGTCCCTGTGGAAACTGCCGGTGATCTTCCTGATTGAGGACAACGACTGGGCCATTTCGGTCCCGAGGGCCACGTCGACACCGATCCCCGACAACGCGGTGCGTTCTGCGGCGTACGGGATTCCTGGCGAACGGATTGAGGGCAATGACGTAGAGGCAATTTACGAAGCCACCAAGCGGGCGGTCGACCGGGCGAGGTCAGGGGGCGGCCCGACACTGCTCGAGGTCCATACCGTGCGACTGTGGGGCCACTTTGAAGGCGATGCCCAGGCCTACCGAGGGGATGAGCTCGCCGTGGCGCAGGCCAGCGACCCGATCCCGGTGTACGAGGCAAAGTTGGTTGCTGACGGAATTCTTGACGACACTTCCATTGCAGCCATCAAGGCGGCGGCAAGTACCGAGGTCGAAGCCGCCATCGACTATGCAAAGAATAGCCCAGAACCCATACCCAGTGACGTGCACCAGCACGTCTTCGCGTGAGATGAGGAGCAGAACATGACCGCAACGTTAACTGAAACCGAGGTCGGGATCCGTCGCCTCACGACCGCTAAGGCGATCTCCGAGGGCATCGCCCAGGAGATGCGCGATAACCAGGAGGTCTTCGTAATGGGCGAGGACGTCGGCCCCTACGGTGGCATCTTCGGTTCGACCGGTGGGCTGTTCGATGAGTTCGGTGCATCTCGCATCATCGACACTCCGATATCCGAAACGGGCTTTATCGGTGCCGGGATCGGTGCTGCCGTTGAGGGCATGCGACCAATTGTCGAGTTGATGTTTGTCGACTTCTTCGGCGTCTGCATGGATCAGATCTACAACCACATGGCAAAGATCCATTACGAGTCCGGAGGCAACGTCAAGGTGCCAATGGTTCTCATGACGGCTACAGGTGGTGGCTACGGCGACGCCGCCCAGCACTCCCAGTGCCTGTGGGCGACCTTCGCGCACATGCCGGGTTTGAAGGTCGTGGTTCCGTCCAATCCGTATGACGCCAAGGGACTGATGATCTCGGCCATCCGTGATGACAATCCGGTGCTCTTCATGTTCCACAAGGGCGTGATGGGTCTGCCGTGGATGGCGAAGAACCCGCGGTCAATCGGACCGGTCCCGGAGGAGGCCTACACGGTCCCCATTGGGAAGGCTGCGATTGCCCATGCGGGCAGCGCCGTGACCGTGGTGAGTGTCTCGTTATCGGTGCAGCACTGCCTCGATGTTGCCGAGGCGCTGGAGGGCAAGACGAGCGTCGAAGTACTGGACCTGCGAACGATTTCCCCGTTGGATCGTGAGTCCATCCTGACATCCGTTGCCAAGACGGGCCGTCTCGTGATCGTCGATGAGGACTACAAGTCGTTCGGACTCAGTGGTGAGGTCGTCGCGACGATCACTGACGTGGATCCACGAATGCTGAAGGCTCCGGTGCAACGTGTGTGCTACCCGGATGTTCCTGTCCCGTACTCGCATGTGCTCGAGTACGAGGCGCTGCCCACTCGGGACAAGATTCAGACAGCGATCGAAGCGGTTATGAAGGGTTAGGAGGAATAACGTTAATGAGCGTGATCATCAGCTTTCCGGAAATGTCGAAGGACGAGTCTGCGGAGGGTGTCTTGGCTACTTGGTTCGTCAAGACCGGTGAGCGGGTGAGGGTCGGCCAGATCATCGCGGAAGTGGCGGTCGACAAGGTCTCCCTCGACGTTGAAGCACCTATCGATGGGACGGTGACCTTGCTCGTCGAGGAGGAATCTGCAGTGCGGCAGGGGACGCCCATCGCTCAGATTGACTGACGGGGCTGGCTGGGATCGGCCCTTGGCCGGTGGCGAATCAGGGATGCAGGTGGCCGCCGCTAGCGAGTGAGCACACTTCTGCGATCAAACCCAGGAGTGTCTCGTCGTCATTTGTGATGCGTTGTGACAGTAACTGTGTCCCGTCCCCATTGATCACGACGCAATGATGCTCACGTTTCCCCGCATCGATGCCGGCCCAAATATCAACCATGACTTGGCCTTCACGCCGCATCTGATTCACGAGCCCAGTTCTGCGCAAAACAGCTAATTGATGCGAGAGGTTACTTGGCTCGATGGCAATTTCATTGAGCAACTCATGAACGGCGTGCTCTCGCTCAGAGAGCAACTCAAGGATTCGAATCCTCGCTGAGTGCCCGAGAGTCTTGAAAAATTCCACTTTGGCCTCAGACAGTGGCTTCATCGAAAGTTCTTTATTTTACTTGAAAACATTTTTACATCTTCAAGTCTAGTCCCGTGCCAAATAACTTTGTGGGGCATTCCAGGAAACACGTAAGATCGGCACCAGGTCTAATGTTCTCTGTGCACGCCTTGTCGGTGAGCCGGCAATGAATGCACACAGTTTGTTCTTCCCAGCCTAATTACCAACGCAAGTACAACACTTCGCCTAGAAAGTTTCGCCTATGAGCAGTTGGATCTTGCTCGCACTGGCATCAGCGATATGCGCTGGGATGGTTTCGATTCTGGGCAAATTGGGCGTAACAAAAACTCCTAGTAACCTTGCGACCGCGATTCGCACGTCAGTTGTTCTCATATTGGCTTGGGCAATCGCCACGATCTCTGGGGCAACCGCAGGACTATCCAATATTGATCTGCGAGCTTTGATCTTCCTGGTCGCATCCGGTCTCACCACTGGCGCATCCTGGTTGATGTTTTTTAAAGCCCTACAAATAGGGGATGCCACAAAAGTAGTCGCAATCGATCGCCTGAGTTTGGTTTTCACCGTACTCATTGGATTCACCCTCCTGGGTGAGAGCGCAACCTGGATTCAAGTCTTTGGGCTACTGATCGTGTCAGTGGGAACTGTCCTTGTTGTCTATCGCCGAGTTGATTCAACAGTGAAAGGTTATTCGTGGTTACCGTTTGCGCTGGGCGCTGCATTTTTCGCAACCGCAACTACCGTCCTTGCCAGTGTTGGGCTTGCTCATATTGATTCCAATCTGGCCACAGCGATTCGAACAAGTGTGGTGTTGGTATTGGCCATTGCGATCGTACTGTTCACGGGACAACAGCAGTCCTTACGCACCCTGGATCGGCGTGAAGTAGTTTTCTTGGTTCTCTCGGGGTTAGCCACTGGAGCCTCTTGGCTGTTTTTCTTCGCCGCCTTGGCAAGTGGTCCGGTGAGCGGGGTCGTTCCAATTGACAAGCTGAGCATTGTCGTAACCGCGATTGTTTCCTTCTTCGTTTTTGGTGAACGGCAAACCAGATGGGCAATTCTAGGATTAGTTGCATTGGTGGCCGGAGCTGGATTGCTAGCCTTCGGCTGACATGAACGAGAACCTGGTAATCAACCACCTGCAACCACATGAGTGGGAGCGGCTTCGTACCATTCGCTTAGCATCGATTTTGGAGAGTCCCGATTCGCTCTCGGGTAAAGGCTACGAGTTTGAGTCCGCTGCCTCCATGGAATTTTGGCAGGACCGGATAACTAGTGAAATGTGGTTTATCGCAGTAGATCGCGATCGCGATATTGCAGTCATGAATGCCGGTGATCCCAACCCCAACTTCCCCACCAGTCGTTGGCTGCAGGCGTGCTGGGTCGAAGCTGACTTGCGTGGCCGCGGAATCTTGAGCGCCATGATTCACCTTCTGGACGAGTACGGATCAAGCCACGGCTGGGAAACCCTCGGCCTATGTGTATGGCTGGGAAATGAACGTGCACAAAGTGCCTATGCGCGAGCCGGATTTACCGCACTCACCGAGCCGCTGCCAAGCCGACAGAATCCAGGAAAGTTTTATATTGCAATGTCGCGAGATATTAAGCTTTCACATCAGCAATAACTATTTTTTTACGAGCAAGGCCTGTATGTGGGACTGCCCCCTGAATTCCTTTGTTCTAGTTCGTGAATAGAGCGCTATAGGCATTAAGGGCAGGTTGGCCACCAAGGTGGGCGTAAAGAACATTGGACTCATTGGGGATCACGCCATTGCGAACAAGATCAATCAATCCGGCCATCGACTTACCTTCATAAACCGGGTCGATAATCATGCCTTCGAGTTCACCGGTGAGCCGGATCGCATCAAGGGTTGATTGAACCGGTATTCCATAAAGGTCGCCAGCCCACCCTTCAAGCACCACAATTTCATCGTCTGTTAAATCGCGTCCAAGGCCAATGAGATCTGCAGTGTGTCGAGCAATGCGGGCCACTTGATCACGCGTCTTTTCTAAGGTGGCGGAAGCATCAATACCAATAACCTTGCGTGGCCGATCTTGTCCGGCGAACCCAGCAATCATTCCGGCGTGGGTGCTGCCGGTCACCGTGCAGACCACGATCGTGTCAAAGAAAATGCCAAGTTCTTTTTCCTGCTCTTCGACTTCATAAGCCCAATTCGCAAAGCCTAAGCCACCAAATTTATGTTCGGATGCACCAGCAGGTATCCCATAGGGCTTTCCGCCACGCGCCTTGACGTCTTCGAGCGCTTGATTCCAACTGTCCCGAATCCCAATATCAAATCCGGATGGATCAAGTCGAACTTCGGCTCCCATGATTCGCGAGAGCATGATGTTGCCTACTCGGTCATTCACACTATCGGGCCAGTCCACCCACTTCTCTTGCACCAGGACTGCTTTTAAACCCAACTTTGCTGCAACAGCGGCAACTTGCCGGGTGTGATTGGACTGATAACCACCAATAGATACGAGCGTGTCCGCGCCTTGCTCCAATACGTCCGGCACAATGTATTCGAGTTTGCGGGTCTTATTTCCACCGTATGCCAAACCACTATTGACATCCTCACGCTTCGCCCACAGTTTTGCGCCACCTAAATGCTCGGTAAGCCTGGGCAACGAGTGAATCGGGCTTGGCCCAAACGTGAGTGGGTAGCGTGGGAAATCAGCGAGTGACATAATTTTAACTTTCTCTATGGTGGGTAGATTTTTTTTATTGTGAACTATTGGGAAGGAAATTCCAGATCTGAAAAGCAACGTGCGCCGCCTCTGGTGAGCGCGCTTTCGCGAGGCTAATGAGATGGTCGTGAGTACTTGCTGAATCGTGAAGTGAAGATTCTGAGTTGGCAACTGCTTGATCCAATCCGAACCTAGCAATCTCGGCCCGGCGAATTAGTGGCGTAAAAGTGTCGACCACGCTTTGAATTGCTCCATTACCACTGGCGTTAATGAAGACTTTGTGAAAAGCGTCGTCTGCGACAATCGCTGATTCGATATCGTGGCGAGTGATTGCGGCCGCAAAATCCTTATTAGCCGCCACTAACTGATCCCAATGGTGCGCGGTCAATAAATTGAGTGACTCTTCCACCGCGAGTCGGTGCATGGTGGCGAGCACCGAAATTGCCTGCTGCTCTTGGTCGGGATCAATGTCGGTGACAAAAGTAGCTCGCCCAGGGTGTGCGTTCACTAATCCGATGTGCCCCAGTCGCAAGATCGCCTCTCTGATCGGGGTTCGGCTGACTCCGAGCCAATCGGCCAATTTGGCGTCGCGCAGCTGCTCCCCCGGAGCCAATATTCCGGACACGATTGCGGTCACCAGATGGCTATAGACGTCATCACGCAACAATGAGCGACGTTCAATCGGCGTAGTCGGAACCGGCATGCAATATATTGCATACTACCACAAACACTTTGTCAAGGGCTTATCTGATTTATGTGTTGGCGTGCTCCTCGGCCACTTTTTTGAGCCGTACGAGCGTCTTGAGAATCGCCTTTTGATTATTTTCGTAGGCGTTCATGGCTTTGAGCACAATCGGCATCCGGGCGGTACTACCGTCAAAAGTTTCAATAACCCGGGTCGTGGTGGCGTCAATCGGTTCAAACTCGTAGCGCCATCGGTGATGACCAGGGTGGCTCCACGCAATTCGCTTGTTTTCTTCGAACTCCTTGACGGTATTTTTGATTCGGTAGTTCGCAACCATGCGCATGTCCATACCGAACTTCGTATCAAGGCTCAGCCGCTCGGGACCACGAACATTGCCTTTCAGAGTGTCTGATCCATCAAAGAGTTGGTGGTTTCGCGGGTCGGCAATCAGGTCGAAAATCACGGCAGCGGGTGCGTTTATGTCAATTGCGCCTGCTCGCTGGTACTTGTGTCCGGTGTCAACTATTTCGGCACGGACCGGGGCGGTGCGGTCGGATTCACTCATGGGTTGGAGTCTAGGGCGACATGCTAGAACATGCTCTCCTATGCTTACGTGTCATGAGCATGCGGGTATACAACGGGCCGCATTCAGAGCGCGGCAGCAATCGACCACCTTGGGTCAAATATGTCCCTTGGGTGTTCACGGCCCTGACAATTCTGGGCCAGATTCTGTGGATTGTGGTGTCTGGAGACATGCGCACCGTGCTCACCGCAATCACGGTGACGACTTTCTTCCTTGCCAGCCTCAGCCACGCCTATTTCAGACGCGGACTTGGCTGGACCCTGTCATTTTTCAGCATCACCCTCGCATTTGGTTGGCTGATTGAGGTTCTGGGGACTCTCACTAAATTCCCATTTGGTGACTACGCTTATTCGGACAAACTTGGATTCGCGTTACTCAGCGTGCCCATCGTGATTCCCATGGCCTGGTCCATGATGGCCTACCCGGTGATGCTGGCCACCCAGAGAATGGCGGCGACACCGTTTGCCACGGCTTTTATCGGTGGCTGGCTACTCGCTGCGTGGGATCTTTTTCTCGATCCCATGATGTCGGGTGAGGGGTACTGGACCTGGAATGAACTCGGTTGGGTACTTCCTGGAATTCCTGACATCCCATTACAAAATTTCCTGGGTTGGCTCCTGAGCGCAATTGCACTTGCCTTTGCCCTGAATCTGCTGCCGCGCAAGGTCGCCAACGACGCCGTCCCCAACACGCTTCTCATTTGGATTTACGCATCCAATGTCCTTGCTGTTGCGGTATTTTTTGGCGAAATTGGGGTCGCACTGTGGGGCGGAATCGCTATGGGTCTGTTCATGTTTCCCTGGATGTGGCGAATCTGGAGCCAACCTCAGTGGTAGTTCTTCCACTAGCAAGTGCACTCTCCTTGGCCATCACCGCGCACACCGCATGGAATCTCACCAAATTGCGTTCACCATGGTGGAGCGGTGACGCGATTACCGAAAAAATAAGTGTGCTGATCCCTGCTCGCAATGAAGAGAGTCACATTGCACTCACAATTGCAAGTATTCGAAATCAAATTGGCTTGACAGATCTCGAAATAATTATTCTCGATGACCAGTCAACAGATTCCACGGGCGCAATAGTTCAACAACTAGCGGCTCAAGACTCCCGAATCACTCTGGTGAGCAACACCGTGAATCCGCCCATTGATTGGCTGGGAAAACCACATGCCTGCCACTTGATTTCACAACAGGCAACGGGCAGTGTTTTAGTATTTGTTGACGCAGATGTAATCCTTGAACCGGATGCAATTGCTGCATGTGTTGAACTACTGAGGGAAAAAGACTTTGGACTCGTGGCTCCGTATCCACAACAACTAGCGGTCACTCCCCTTGAGCGACTCGTTCAGCCACTTGTGATTTGGTCATGGGCGAGCACAATGCCACTTGGCATCGCCGAGAATTCTTTGCGGCCGTCGTTGTCCGCTGCCAACGGGCAGTTCCTGATCTTCGATTCATACGCCTACCGTGCATCCGGCGGTCATGTCAGTGTCAAAGGCGAAGTGTTCGAAGATATTGAGTTAATGCGCTCCCTTAAATTAAATGGTTTCCATTGCGCAACCGTTAATGGGAGTGAATTGGCGCACTGTCGAATGTATGACTGTGCGGATGCGCTCCGCAACGGTTACACAAAATCACTGTGGAATGCATTCGGCTCCCCTGCTGGTTCACTTGCGGTGAACTCGCTTCTTGTATTTACTTATCTGCTTCCACCAATTGCCATGACCACCTCACGAAAGAATTCGACCCAAGCAATCGGAGCAGCTGGTTACCTTTCCGGAGTTGCCGGACGCGCCTTAGTCGCACGGAAAACAGGATCGCGCACCTTTCCTGATTCATTTGCACAACCTGCATCTATCGCCGCCTTCATTGGACTTAACGCACTGAGTTGGTCACGCCACCTGCGCGGGAAAAACACCTGGAAAGGGCGGGCAGTGTGAATGGGTGCACAGCATGACTGAACCAAAAAAATCCCACGTTGTAGTGATCGGTGCAGGTATCGGCGGACTTGCGGTTGCCGCACGTTTGAGCGTTAAAGGGCATCAAGTCACACTCCTCGAGCACGCTGATCGCGTTGGCGGAAAACTCTTTACCTACCGGCGTGATGGGTTCGCATTTGATACCGGGCCCAGCCTGTTAACTCTGCCTGCGGTTTACCGAGATCTCTTTCTTAAAACGGGTAAAAGCCTTGAAGAAAGTGTCGACCTACAAGAACTCGACCCTGCGTTTCGCTACGTTTTCGCGGACGGGAGTGAGGTAACTCTGCCAGGAGTGGATCCCGCGAAGTGCGCCAAAGCATTCGGCGAAGCATTCGGCGCTGAGAGTGAATCTCAGTGGCGCGAATTCATTGCACGTGGCGCCGACATGTGGCGCTTAACCCGCGGCCCATTTCTCCAATCTCCGCTTAAAGGTTGGAAGTCGTTGCTTCCATTAGCTAATCCAAGCGATGTCAACACGATCGCGCCTTTTACGTCACTGCGTAAACTTGCTCGCGAGTACTTCACCGACCCACACATGATCACGATTGTGGATCGCTATGCCACCTACGCGGGATCTGATCCACGCCATGCGCCAGCAGTGCTGGCAACGATTCCCTACATTGAACAAGTATTTGGTGCCTGGCACATTGGTGGTGGCCTAGGAACGCTGGCAACTGCACTGGAAAAACGCTGTGGTGAGCGCGGAGTTGACATTCGCACCGGAGTCACGGTCACGAATATTGAAACGCTTGATGACAGAATTGCTGGCGTTCACCTCAATACGGGTGAATTCATTGCAGCCGACCTTGTGGTTTCCAACTCTGATGCAACGCTCACCCATGAGTTACTCTCGAAGCAGGATCAAAAGCGAGTTCCAAATATTCCCAATTCACCGTCCCTCGCTGGTTTCGTTCTGCTGCTCGCACTGGATGGAACCACCGAAGGAATCACACATCACAACGTGTGGTTCCCGCAAAGCTACGACGCAGAGTTTGATGCGATCTTTGGAAAAACTCCCACCCCACCGAATGATCCCGCGATCTACGCATGTATTCCCAACGACCCGCGAATGCGCCCATCGAAAGAGACCGAGTCATGGTTCGTCTTGGTTAATGCGCCGCGCCACGATTCCAACGCACATCGCGGTTTCAATTGGGATGCGCCCGAAGTAAAAGAAAAATATGCGCAATATATTTTAGAGAAACTGGCCGAGCGCGGAACTGATATTCGCTCGCGGATTAAGTGGATGGAAATTCGAACACCGGCGGATCTTGAACGTGAAGTTATGGCACCGGGTGGGATAATCTATGGAACTTCGAGTAACGGTCCACGTGTCGCATTCACTCGACCGGCTAATCAATCACCAATTTATGGGCTCTATCTCGTTGGCGGCTCCAGCCACCCCGGCGGCGGACTCCCCCTAGTCGGCATGGGAGCCGAGATCACCGCGGAACTTATTGGTCGGGCGAAGAAGTCGAACCCATAAAGCCATACCAGCGAGCCAATCGACCACCGGTTGAAAGCACCCGGATGCGTTCCTCTGTTTGAGCCTGCACGTCATCTGTTGCGACGATCACCAATTGATCTTCGGCGCGAATCCGGGTGTGCTCATTAGGCACTTCGGCGTTGACACCACGAATGACCAATGACACCGCTGCACCTTTTGGTAATCCCATCTCCATGACGAAAACACCCACCAGAGCCGATCCTTTGGGTACGTCAACGCCCAGAACGCTCGCTGACATTGCGTCAAGTGGTGCGCTCTCCACTTCAAGTTCACGCACTTGTTCGGGTAGACACACTCCAATTTTGCGACCCAATGCTGGAATGAACGGAGTCTGAATCAGCAAGAGCAGCAGAACAGCAATCAACGTTGCGTCAAAGATCAGTTCAGCCCCGGGTACGTTGAATCCCAATGGAATCGCCGCAAACACGATCGGTACAGCGCCACGTAATCCGGCTATGGAAACAAAAGCAATGGTTTTAGCACCCATTCGAAATGGTAAAAGTGAAACGAGGGCAGCCAACGGCCTGGCCACAAATACAAGTAGCAGAACGGCTCCCACCGCGAGTGGGATCGCCTCGGGCAACCGGCCAACATCAGCCAACAATCCAAGCATCACGAATAGGCCAATTTCGGCAATCCAAGAAAGTCCATCGGCAAATCCTAAAATAGAGCGTCGATGCGGCAGTGGCTTTGCCGAACCGATCAAGATGGCGGAAATGTAAACGGCCATGAAACCCGATGAATGCAGAACTGACGCTGCGCCATAGGAAAACACAATGAGCGCAAGCGCAGCAATCGGGTACAAACCAACCGCAGGTAGTGCCAATCGGGGCAAAATAAAGCGACCCAAGTATCCGACCGCAATTCCGATTATCGCCCCACCAATAATTTCAGCAACCACCAAAATTGGGATAGTCCATGCGGCCGTTTGCCCCCATGCCCCGCTTGCCACAATGCTGACAATCACCACAACCGGTGCGTCATTGAATCCGGCTTCGGCCTCGAGCAGGGTCCGGACTTTTTCGTTGACCCGCATGCGACGTAATAATGAGAAAACTGCCGCAGCGTCAGTTGCTGCCAGGACCGTTCCAAGAACGACGGCAAGTTGCGGATCAAAATCAAAAATGAAAATTAGTGGCAGTGACACCACCGCGATACTCACAGCAATCCCCACCGAGGCCAATGCCAACGAGGGCGCGAGCACTGGACGCAGTTGGTCAACCCTGGTCGTCAATCCACCATGAGCCAGAATCAATACCAATGCCGAGTAGCCCAGGACGGTTGCAAGTGTTGCGTCATCAAGGGAAAGGGCAGGGATTGTTGCGCCAAGCACCATCCCAAAGATCAGGTAGAGCAGCAGACCCGGAACTCCTAATTTGCCGGCAAAACGAACCGCGAAGATGGCGACCAGCACGATTAATGCGCCCACGAGGGTGGCCATGGCCAAAGATTCAAGACTCATGTATGCACCTCCCCATCAAGTGAGCAGCTGACGAAATTGCTGATCGCATAATTTTCCTTGAGTAAAGGTATCCTGTGCGTGTTACAAAGCGGATTTAGCAAATACTCAGACGAGATCAAAAATAGTTTTTTGTTGGCCGTGCTTGCCAATATGTGGGAAATGTGCGTAGGCAATAGGCTGACTGGATGAGTAAAACGGTCAAGAGCGAGGCACCTGCTGCTGATATTCGCCCGCAGATCCAGGCAAGTCTTGACCAATTCCTCACCGAGCAAAAGCCAATTCTTGAGGCAATCGGAGCGGAAACCCTCCCACTGTGGGACAGCCTCAATACTCTACTTAACGGTGGAAAGCGCTTACGGCCGCTGTTTTGCTACTGGGGCTGGAACGCAGCCTTTGGGGATGCAAGCCACCGCGATGCGGTCATTACCGCTGCAAGTTCCCTTGAATTCCTGCAAGCCTGCGCCTTGATCCATGACGACGTAATGGATGGCTCCGATACCCGCCGCGGACTTCCGGCAGTCCACAGCCAATTCGCCAGCATGCATCGAGGCAGCCAGTGGTTGGGAATCCCCCACCGTTTCGGTGAAGGCGCAGCAATTCTGCTCGGAGATTTGTGTCTATCCTGGGCCGACCAACTTTTATTCACAAGTGGTCTTCCCACCGAGAATCTCAATGCCGCCAAGAGCGTCTACAATGATATGCGAACTGAACTCATGGCTGGCCAATACTTGGACCTACTGGAGCAGGCTCGCGGTGGCGGTTCTGTAGAACGGGCCTTACGAGTAGTCCGATACAAGTCGGCGAAGTACACAATTGAGCGACCACTGCACATTGGTGCAGCACTGGCACTTGCCCCGCAGGAAGTATTTGATACCTACAGCGGATATGGCTTACCACTTGGTGAGGCTTTCCAATTGCGTGACGACATCCTCGGTGTTTTCGGCGACCCCAATGTCACCGGTAAGCCAGCAGGCGACGACTTGCGTGAAGGTAAGCGAACAGTTCTCATTGCAATTGCAACCGAGCGAGCGAGTCCACAACAACTCCAGTCGATACATGAGCTCCTGGGAGACGAGCGCCTGTCGATAGATGGCATTGAAATCCTGAGAGAAATTATTCACGACACCGGATCACTGAATTACACCGAGAACTTAATTTCCGAATTGCTCGGACAATCACTTACAGCTTTAAACGCTGCACCACTTGATCAAGCTGCGGTAACCGAACTCACCGAGCTTGCCCACAAATCCGTTCAAAGGAGTCAATAGACGCATGACGAACTCGCTCATTAGTCGCCTACTGCCCACTCAGCGCACGGTCACCGGTCCAACCGACAACGTGATTGTTGTTGGCGCCGGCCTTGCCGGGCTCTCTGCTGCAATGCGTTTGGCTGGCGCCGGACGCACCGTCACCATTGTGGAACGCGAGGGCATCCCAGGCGGTCGCGCCGGACGCACCGAAATGAAGACAGAAAGTGGCACCTATCACGCCGACACCGGCCCCAGTGTTTTGACCATGCCTGACCTCATTGCTGACTGCTTTGATGCACTGGGTGAAAATATGAACGACTGGCTCGCCCTTGAGCCGGTTTCCCCTCTCTATCGAGCTTTTTACGCCGATGGATCCGTACTGAACGTTTTCAGTGATGTTGATCAAATGGCCCAGGAAATCTCCGAGGTAATTGGCAACGAGGAAGCCAAAGGCTTTCGCAAATATGTTGATTTCGTTTCACAGTTGTACAAGTACGAGATGAAAGACTTTATTGACCGCAATATTGATTCACCCCTTGACCTGCTCACTCCCGATCTAGCAAAACTCGTTGCAATCGGTGCTTTTCGTAAACTCACACCAAAAGTGCGTGAATACCTGAAGGACCCCCGTACCGAACGCATCTACTCATTCCAAGCAATGTATGCCGGCCTGTCCCCCTATGACGCACTTGCAATTTATGCAGTGATCGCTTACATGGATTCTGTCGCCGGAGTCTTTTTCCCCAAAGGAGGCATGCACGCTGTTCCCCAAGCAATGGCAGCGGCACTGCAGAAGCACGGCGTCACCATTAAATACAACACAACGGTTGAGTCCGTTGTTCACAGCGGCGGCCGGGCATCGGGCGTGCTCACGACCGACGGCGAATTCATGGAAGCCGACGTGGTCGTTCTCAACCCCGACCTTCCCGTTGCGTACCGGGAACTCATTGGCATCGAGCCGTGGTCGGTGAAGCGCCTAAACTACTCACCGTCCTGTTTCGTCATGATCGCAGGCTCATCACAGCACTACTCACAGATTGCGCATCACAATATTCACTTCGGCAGATCATGGAAAAACGTTTTCACCGAATTAATCGACGAAAAGAAACTCATGACCGACCCGAGTATTTTGGTCACCAATCCAAGTTATTCCGATCCGAGTTTGGCACCTATTGGTAAAGAACTCTATTACATCCTTTTCCCCACTCCCAACCTTGACGCGCCAATTGACTGGAAAGAAATTGGTCCGCGTTACCGCGATGAGTGCTACCGAGTGCTGGAAGAACGCGGCTATGTGGGCCTGCGTGATTCCATTGAAATTGACAACATTACGACCCCCCAGGATTGGGCGGACCGTGGCATGGAACGGGGCGCACCGTTTGCGTCAGCCCACTCATTTGGTCAAACGGGGCCATTCCGCCCGGGAAATATGTGGGGTGAAAACGTGGTGTTCACCGGATCGGGAACCCAACCGGGCGTGGGCGTGCCCATGGTGTTGATTTCTGGGCGCCTGGCCGCAGAACGTATTACCGGCAAAGACCACAGTTACAAGTCACGGGCGACTAGGTGAATCCGCTACACGCAAAAGAGTACAAAGAAGCTGGAATCACCGACCCTGGCCTCATCGCATCCTATGAAGTCTGCCGCGAACTCAATGCCAAACACGGCAAGACGTATTACCTGGCAACGCTGCTGCTCCCACCAGGCAAGAGGCCCTATGTTCACGCACTCTACGGATTCGCTCGCTACGCCGACGAAATTGTTGACGACCTCGATTCGACTTTGACCGATCAAGAAAAAGCCGACTGGCTGAAAACGTGGGGCGAAGCATTTATGGCCGGCGTCCACAGTGGCGAATCAACCGATCCGGTGTGCCGCGCAGTCGTTCATACCGTGGGCCGCTGGGAAATCTCCCTGGACCTTTTTGAAGCCTTTTTACATTCAATGACCATGGATCTCACGGTCACCGAGTACAAAACATTTGATGACCTCTACGAGTACGTGTATGGCTCAGCAGCTGTCATTGGATTACAGATTCTCCCCATTTTGGAACCAACCGATCCGAAAGCATATGAGTATGCCAAGGATCTTGGTGTTGCCTTCCAGTTAGCAAACTTCATCCGCGATGTAAATGAAGACCTTGACCGTGGCCGCGTTTACCTGCCCCTTGACGAACTCGAAAGGTTCGGGGTCACCCGTGCAGACCTAGAAAAACGTGAATTGACCGGAAACATCAAAGCAGCCCTGCGCCACCAAATTGATCGAGTCCGCCGGCTTGATGAGCAATCACGCGCTGGAATCGAAATGCTGCACCCGTCCTCACGTGACTGCATCGATGCCGCCCGAATCCTCTACTGCGGGATCGCCAACAAAGTCGAAGAGATTGATTTCGAAGTATTCAAAAAACGTGCCCGTGTTTCCCCTCGCACCAAATTCTGGGTCGCCTTCCCCGCATGGCGTCATGCCCGCAAGGCCCGCCGTAAGTTCGGTCCAGGACACGTTCAAGGTATCAATCCAACTCTTTCGTAATCATCCTTGCTCTTTGAAATATGGGCATCGCCCGTAAACCCAATGTACTGACAATTTCAGCCAGAGCAGGAGCCATCAATCCATTGCGATTGCAGAATGCCTGCCATTGAGCAATCGAACTTGGGTCTGCGCCGAATCTCTGCGTCAATCCCGGAGGAACGCTTTCTGGAATTGCAGTACCCCTTCGTTTGCAGGTGTTTGCGAGCGCAAGTGACACCTCAAAATCGAGGACCTCTCCTTGATCCAGCAAAACCCAGATATCGAAATAGTCTTTCAATCTGCTGTTAGCGAGACCTAGCGAAATCATTGCTTCAAATTTGTCGGCAATTACCGTGGCTTTGGGATAAGCGCGCAGTGAGGGTTCTGGCAGGTCGAGCAAAAGTACTGGGAACTTGATTTCTATCGGGGCTGGAGTTACTACGTCCCCGAAACCAATATCGATCTGTACCGGTAATTCAGCACCATCTAATTGTCCGTCAATTCGGATGCGATAACCCGGATAGTTTGCCGCCTTGCGGATTTGGGAAACCCGAACAGAATCTGAATCGAAAAGCATTCCATCTAGTACCTGTATGGCACAGATTCGTTCAAATACTGCGTGCAATCTTTGAGCGTCTTTCGGACCGAACCCGAGTAAATCTATGTCCCGGGTCGAGCGTGAGGGAATATCTGCCCAAAGGTCGAAAAGGAGCGCTCCCTTAAGAAGGAAAGATTCTTTTTACTCGCTAATACTGATCCGATACAGCATCCTTTCCAGCGCAAATCGTGTTAGAACTGCGCCAAACTCCAAGTTTTGGTCACGGGAATAATTTCGAAGTCGTGCACGTACAGATGCCGCGAAGTTAGAACCTGTCATATCAGTGATTCAAGATAAGGGCGCATGACATTCACCATTCGAGTTTGCTCTGCCGCTGCCCATATTTCATCCATCGTTACTCGGCGGGAATTCCAACCGACTCTTAGAGCTTCAAGAGCGACATCTGTTCCAATTTTATTTCTAAACTTAAATGAGTCTGCAATGCTGCGGGCGGGATCCGTGACGGTGATCGTTACCCCATTTAATTCGGATTCGATTACTCCCGTAGTTAAGAGATTCACAGACATACGGACGGCACGAAATGGTGGAAACTCAATAGTCGGTTCAGCACTTTTATTTCCAATGGCAATCCAGACTTGACGCGGGATTTGCGTTGTGAGCCCGTGGAAATCCAAAGCAGAGAGGAGGCAAATCACGGCTTTTGGATACTTCACAGCGAAGACTGCTGCATCGCTAACGACTTCCCGTCCCACCGCTTCGTACACCCCGGGTGCAATCCGCTGGAATTTCCCTTTTGCCACGAGACGAGAGAGGGTTGTTGCGCTAATTCCCGACGCAACAGCCTCACGTGCGCGAAGCAGCCCACTTTCAGCAATGAGCTCGAGTGCTCGATTAGTCTCGGTAACCACACTCAAATGTTACAATACAAAGGCATTAATGTGCAAATACCAATAATATCAAACATTATCAATGAGTTACAGACTGTGAACTAATAGCTTTATCACTGCCCCTTGCGCCAGATCGGCGGCCCTGAAGCAGGAGTTCGATCAATTCCCCGCCGGCCCCAGAACACCCACAGACTCAATGAGAGCAAGACCAGGGAAAAACCAAAAAGTAGATCCTCGGCTGGTGCAAAAGCTATCCGCCCGTCGCCAAGAAATGCGGGCGCCGAGTCCGCAGGTGAACTCCCACCAATGATTGCCGAACCCTCGTATTTCACAATCTGGGTGCCGGTGAACAAACCGTTAGTGAATAATTGGAAGAAAAAAATGATCACGTAGGAAGCCCAGAAGATCGGCCGGGTGACCATCCGGGTTTTGAAGGCAAATAGGTCAAGAAGTACCGCGATAGTGACGGCCATTACTCCGATTGCGGTGTAGGTCATTGCGCTTCATCTCCTACCAGCCATCGCCGTGATTTTGTGCCTTTGACACTGCGCGCTGCTTCCAAAGTCAGAATAGAAGCGAATGGAATCACGATAAAGAACAAGAGTTCGTCGATTGGGATTCCACCCGGGAGATAGACCCCGAGGATTCGTGACTCGTCGAAATACCAGTGGCCTTGGCTGATCGCGTACGCATCCCAAATTAAGAATGGAGCTAGGACGGGCAAAATGGTGAGCAATAACCGCCTGGGTCTGCGAAGTACGCGGGTGCGAAGAAATACTTCAAGCCAAATTGAACCCAGGATCACTAAGGCCAGGACGGCTACATAACTCCAGTGCCCAAAATCCATGAAATCTCCCACGGCACCATAATTAACCATCATGAATTTTGGGCACATCGCGGATCCCCCATTGGGGTCGGAAAAGACTTTCCGCGTCGCCTTACTCGGTGCTGAAAGCTCAGGGAAAACAACCCTTGCCACCGAGTTAACCACGGCATTGCGCGAGTTGGGTTACAACGTTGGAATGGTGCCTGAATACCTGCGTACCTGGTGCGAGGAAAACTCCCGACTACCCAACTTTGAAGATCAGAACGTGATCCTTGACGGTCAACTTGCTTTAGAAGACGCTGCAGCAACTCACTTCGACGTTTTGGTGTGTGATCCAGCAGCAATTACGACTGGCTTTTACTCCCTTGAATATTTTGGATCTGATCGGCACTTGGACTGGGACTTGTTAGATCGCTATGACCAGGTTTTTCTGTGCAACATTGACTTCCCGTGGCAAGCCGACCCACTGCGCGAAGGTGCAGCTGCGCGCGACCACATGCATACCCTGATCGTGACCTACCTCACCCAAACACACGAGATACTTGAAGGAAATATCCCGCTGCTCTCAGGATCCGCACCAGAACGGCTGGCGCTTGCACTGGGTCTGCTCACACTGCCCGAAATATCCCGCTGAAGGCGCACGCTGGGTCAAGGCGTGGCAACCTATTCCCCGGCACCGACTCCACATAGACTCTCAAGAATGGATTCCTCTGTTCCCGGTGGCCTCGTTGGCCAAACCTTGGATCAGCGGTATGAAGTGACATCCCTACTTGCCCGAGGCGGAATGGCAACCGTTTACCTTGCCACCGACCTACGACTTGATCGGGTCGTTGCCCTGAAAGTCATGCACCCCCATTTAGCCAATGACCCCGGATTCGTGGCTCGTTTTCAACGTGAAGCCCGAAGCGCGGCGCGCCTTTCTCATCCGCATGTAGTCGGGGTTTACGACCAAGGCAGCTCAGGCGGTCACGTGTATTTGGCCATGGAATATTTACCGGGTCGCACATTGCGTGATGTTTTAGATGAATATGGCCCCCTGAGCTCGGAACAGGCCCTTGTCCTTCTTGACCCGGTCATTGAAGCTCTCACGGCGGCACACGCGGCCGGATTTGTTCACCGCGATATCAAACCCGAAAATGTTTTGATCTCCGACGACGGCCGGGTCAAAGTTGCTGACTTTGGGTTAGCGCGTGCGGTTACGACCACTGATTCAACGCACACGACCGGCATGATTATTGGCACGGTGAGTTACCTCTCCCCCGAGCAGGTTGAACACGGCGATGCGGATGCGCGCTCTGATATTTACTCGACCGGCATTTTGTTTTTTGAGATGATCACCGGCTCGGTCCCCCACTTGGGTGAGAGCCCACTCTCAATTGCGTACAAGCACGTGAACTCGGACGTTCCACCACCATCGAGTGTTATCAGCGGTATCCCCTCCGAGGCTGATGCACTTGTCCTTTCCGCTACCAAACGCGATCCCGCATTGCGGTATCAAACTGCTCAGGATTTCTTGGCCGACGTTCGTCGAGTCCGCAAAACGCTGCCGGCTCCTAAACCATTTGTTGACGTCAAAAGTACCCTCGTGGTTGACCGCAAAGACTTTGAAGCACTTGCCGGATTTACAAAAGCAACCGACCAAACATTTCAACCAAAAGACTTTCCACAGCGCAAAAAAAGTCGCAAAGGTCTGTGGTTTGTCCTCGCACTCGTAATTGGTGTGCTCCTCGCGGGACTTGGCGGCTGGTGGTTAGCGGCCGGGCCCGGTCAAAATGTTGACACTCCCAATCTGGTCGGTAAGACTCTTGACGA
>JBDNFH010000043.1:0-4393 GCA_041689915.1 Candidatus Nanopelagicales bacterium
CCCATTGCCCCGGCGCTGCAAATGCTGACCCAGCCAGCCCGCACCTGGGCGCGGTCGCTTTTATCCACCGCTTTGGTTCCAGCTTGAACACGCATGTGCATTCACATGTGTGTGTGGTTGATGGGGTGTTTGAGGCGTTGCTAGGTGCACAGGCAAAGTTGCCCGAGTCGGCAGAGGCGGCCAATGCAAAGTCGATCACGTTTCACCCAGCACAGATCGACGCGGCCGCCATTACCCAAGTGCAGGCCAACGTACGCAAGCGGTTGCTGCGCGCTTTTGTGGCACGCGGGCACCTAGAGTCGCATGGTGCCAAAGATATGGCGGCTTATGCACACGGCGGCGACTTCTCGGTCGATGCCGGGGTGTGTATCGAAGCCGCCGACAGAGCTGGGCTGGAGCGACTGCTGCGCTATTGCGCTCGCCCACCCTTTGCCATGGATCGCCTCAAACAGCGCGGTGCGGACCTGGTCTATCGCTGCGGCAAAGGCCACACAGAGCCCCTGCAGTCCGACAAGTATTCGGGTGAATTGGTGCTCACGCCGCTGGAGCTGATCAACCGCATCGCCCAATTGGTGCCGCCACCGCGCACCCACCGGCATCGCTATTACGGCGTGCTGGCCCCGAACTCGCCACTACGTGCGGCGGTGACGGCCATGGCGCAGGATGCGCTGCCAGGTAACCCGATTGGTCGGCCGGCAGTGTCAGAGGTTGTGGAGGACCACATCCGAGAACTACGCGCAGAGGGCCTGGGAATTCTCAAGATTGCCAGGGAGGCTGGGTGCGGGGTGTCGGTGGTTCAGCGGGTAGTTGCGGCGGGATAGCGAGAGGACGGCGCGCGCACTTGCAGGCAACTATCCTGACGATCTCTATGACTTCTTTGCGACGTTATGTAGAGCTCTGCATAACGCAGCTTATGCATAGTTCTCTGTTATGAATAGCACGACATCGCCGTGCACGCCCTTACTGTGGTGCGCGGCTGCAAGGCAGCCTCGGCGACTATTCATAATTACAGGGTCCTGAGAAACTCTAGCAGTTCGTCTGGTGCGTGATAGCGTCTGATCTTGGAGTCAGGCTCCTGCATTCGGGCGAGCGCCTGCTCCTTCATCGCCAGATTCGCCTCGACGTATTGATGCGTGGTTGCAGGACTTTCGTGACCCATCCACAAAGCGATTTCTTCAATGGTCGTTCCTGATTGGAGCATGTGCATGGCCGTTGTGTGCCGGATCGTGTGCGGAGATATTTGTCGACATTTGGTCAGATCCGGATTGGTCTTTGCCGCGGTTTGCACGGCTATATCCAAACGCTTTGAAACGTTGTCCCGCGTCATCACTTGGCCGTCTCGATTCGGCAGCAGCGCCGAGTTGGGCCTAAGCTGCGAATTCTGTCTGAGCCAGGCCCGTACCTCCTTCACGGTGATGTCCCATAGCGGCAATGAGCGCCGCTTTCGCCCTTTGCCCATGAGATGCACACAGGCAGCGCTGTCCAGAATCACGTCGGCCACGCGCACACCGATGATTTCGGAGACCCGAGCGCCGGTGTTGTACATCAAGCCAAGCAACAAATGATCGCGCTGGCTGATCCAACTGCTGCCCGATGAACCGATCACCGCCAGCATCTCTTCGCGCGACAAGAATCCCAGCATCGGCCGCTCAAAGCGTTTCGATGGCACGCCCAGCGCTTGCTCAATGACGTGCAGGGACGAGACATCACGATGGGCGGCGAACTTCAGAAACGCCCGCAGCGCGGCCAAGCGCGCATTGCGGCTTCGCACCGCATTGCCCCGGTCCTTCTCCAAATGGTCGAGGAAGGCCAGGATCAACTCAGCCGTGAGGTCCTTCATCGTCAATGCCGTCGGCGACTTTGCATACCGCGTGGCGGCAAAGTTCAGAAGCAGAGTGAAGGCATCCCGATAGGCCGCCACCGTTCGGGGACTCAGCGCCCGGTGCTGGGTCAGATGCTCAGCGAAGAACGCCTGCACCAGCGCAGGGAAGGTCGGGGGTGTCCCGGCGCGCTTGGGCCTACTCATCGCCAAACCTCGACGCCTGGGCGAATTGCTCGAACTTGGCGCCAGCCACTGCCAACAGTTCAGGCACCCCAGTGAGGTACCAGTAGGTATGGGATATATCTGCATGCCCCAAGTACGTGCAGAGTGACAACATGGCCTGATCAACATCAATGCCTTGCTCATGCCAGCGCATCACCGTACGCACGGCAAATGTGTGGCGCAAATCATGAATGCGGACACTGCCATGCGCGCCACGATTTACCCAACCCAATTTATCGCGTAGCCCAATAAATACGCGGTGCACCTGGCGATCTCCCAGCGGCTGGCCCAGTAGTTTGCCCCGGGTGCCGATGAAGAAGGTGGTGTCCGCTGTGGTGCCGATTTGCTGGCAGCGAAGTTGCCGGTATTGCGCCAAGGCTTGGACCGTACTGGCGTGCAGCGGCAATTGGCGTGACTTGGCAAACTTGGTCTGGCGCACAACCAGTGTGCCGTCCTGGAGATCGACATCACTGTCGAGTAGATTCAATGCTTCAGACACACGCAGACCGGCGCAGGCGATCAGCCCGAACAGCGTCTCGAATGTGGCTGGGCGCAAGCGGTTCGGTGAATCCATGTGGCGGGCAGCGTCCAGCAGCGCAACAATCTCGGCCTCCTGGTAGATATGCGGTGCCACGCGTCCAGGTATCGGGCCAAAGACCGATTCGTCGGGTAGTCCTGTGAGGGACTCAAATTGACGCATCCACCGGGCAAAAGGCCTGAGCATCTTGAGCCGCCGGGCACTCGTTTCCGCTTTGTGATCCGGCGTTTGATCCTGGCGAGCCCAGTTGACCATCAGGTCGCAGGTTAGAGGTCCACGGTGATGCACACAACTCACGTAGCGAGCAAAGCTGGCCAAACCCTCCGCCATGCCGTCCAGCTTAAAACCAAGGCGACGACGCTCGCTGATGTATTCGTCTACCTTCGCCTGCAGACCCGTTGCGGCGCTCATGTTGCGCTCCCTGGCCAGGGCATTGCAACCGCAACCAGCTTGCGATTGTCCAGCTTGGCATAGATGCGGGTCGTGTTTAGCGAGCGGTGGCGTAGCACATCGGCTACGTCCTTGAGCGAACTTCCGCCTTCCAGTAATTGGCACGCCAGCGTATGGCGAAGCGCATGGGATCGTCCATGGTTAAGGCCAATTCGCCGGCAAGCATCGCGGATCACGCGTTGTATTGCAAAGGCCCCAATCGGTTGATCACGGGGCGCCGTTGTGCGTACAAAGACCGCAGGGTTCGTGGTTTTAGGGCGCTCCTGCTGCAAGTAGTCGGCCAAAGCCTGGCCGGTTCCTTCAGGCAGAGGCAATATGTCCTGGCGCCGTGATTTGGTGCTTCTAAGCGTCACCGTTCCGGCGCGCCAGTCAATGTCCGTCAATTGGAGCTTGGCCACTTCACTGCTGCGCAAACCCAAGTCCAGCGCGCAGCGCACGATGGCGTAGCCACGCAGCCGAGACGGTATCTCGGGCGTAAACGAGGCCAACAGGCGTTCAACATCGACGGGTTTGAGCGCGCGCGGCAATGACGCCAAACTCCAGTGGGCTGGCGAGGAGATTGCGCCAAGCAGTCCTTGAACCTGGTCGCCACAGGTTGCTCGGTAACGCAAGTAGCTGCGCAACGCCGAGGCCAATGTAAAAGCATTAGAGACTGTGTCCACCAGTTTCATCTGCGTCGCAATGAACTGACGCACATCGGATGGCAGCAACTTGCTGCTGACAACGGGTCGGTCGGCAAATTTGTGCAGCAGCAATCGCCCAATGATGCGCAGTTGGCCCCGTCGTGTGCCCGCGGTCAGACCACGCGCATTGCACATGTGATCGTCGTATCGGTGCAGTTCATCGGCGATCGGTCCAGTCGGTTCTGCAACCATCGAGATTGCACCCTGAGCCCGAAGCACTAACAGCAGATGTCCCAGCGCGGCACGCAGATCCCCGTAAACACGCATGACCGGCCCTGGGCAGTTGCAGTTTCGCAGGTGTTCATCTAGAAACTGCCGGATGGACCTCTCTTCCACCTGGGGAACTTGTAGGCAGCCCTGCGACATCCAGTGCGCGAAGTGAGCAACACAGGTGAGGTAGCCCCTGGTCGTGACGCTCGCATAACGGCCCTGGCGCAAATATGCCGCGTAGGCATCAATGTGTGGCGCAAGCGCGCTATTGCGTAACCACGCCTGCGGCGTGGGGTGAAGTGAGGCAACGTAATCCATGGCAATCTCCTGTAGTGGAGTTGCCAGTTCAGACGATTGCGAAAATTATGTCTACTGCTTCGCACCCCACCATCCCGCGAAGCCAGTGTTTATGCGGTGTTTGAAAAAATCCGCGCTGCTACTATTCATAACAGGGAGCTATGCATAAGC
>JBDNFH010000044.1:0-10155 GCA_041689915.1 Candidatus Nanopelagicales bacterium
AACGTCCGTTACGTGATCCATTACGGAATTCCTGGCTCGATCGAGTCGTACTACCAGGAAGTCGGTCGCGCCGGCCGTGATCGCAAAGTTGCTCAGTGCGCACTCATCGTGTCTGAGTTAGACGCCAACAGGACCGCTCGGTTGTTATCGGACACAACCGAAATTGAAGACCTCCATGAGCATGTGGCCAGTGGCAGCTCTTGGTCAAGTCAAGATGATCTTGATAAACAACTCTATTTCTACACAAACTCCTTTAAGGGAGTCGCATCCGAAGTAGCAGCCGTTCGCAAGATACTCGACGACCTCGAACCACTGCACGAAGCCCACATGGTGATGTTGGGATTCGGAAACTCCGACGACCTAAAGAGTGAACAAGAAAAAGCGCTTCACCGTCTGGCCATCCTCGGTGTCGTCAGCGACTACACGAAAGACTTTGGGAGCAAGCGCTTCGAGGTGATGATCAACGAAACTCAACCGCAACACGTGAATGACTCCCTCCTCACTTTCGTGGAAAGATCACAACCCGGTCGTAGCGCTGGCATGCGCGATCAAATTCTGAGTCAGCCAAAGGAAAAAACTCGTGATGCCGTCGAGCACGGTATCGAAGTGCTTACTGAGTTCATTTACGAGACGATTGCGTTGGCGCGAAAGCGAAGCCTGCGCGAAATGTTGCTCGCTGCGCGGGAAACCCGGGGGAATGAGTCCGCATTTCGAAAAAGAATTCTTGACTACCTGCAGGAAGGCGACATTTCGCCAATCATTGAAGCCCTCACCGACGCTGACACTTTCGTGCTAAACGACTGGATCACAGCAATCGCCTCAATCCAAACAGTCGATGAGTCTCAAGAATGGCGCGGAAGTACTGCCCGACTCCTCTCTTCCTACCCTGAGCAGCCAGGGCTTCTCATGGCCCGCGGCTATAGCGAACTCATCCTGATCGACGGTGACACCCAAGAAGCCGTTCGAAACTTGTCCGCGGGGTTCGCCTCCGCATCCAAGAATTACAACGCCCAATCCGCAGACCTTTTCTCAGCCGCGTCAACCCTGATCAGCGCTCTCCTCACATCTGGTAAATCGGGTGACGCCCTCGCCGTGGCGATCAGTGGTCAAACTTCAGTGTCGAAAACCGAATTTGAAGCACTACTGGAAGTCATCAGAGCTAAAGATCCCCATGTCCCCGGGCTCGCAGTTTTGGACTTGGGAAAAAATCTTGTCGATCTTTTGAAAACAAGTGAAGAATTAATATTAAAGGAGATCGCGTAATGGCATCACAAACCGGCTTGGACATTCAACAAGTTCAACAGCAATGGGAAGACTCCCAGAAAACGCTGTCGGACTTGCGAGCGCGGCTGCAAACATTGGTGAGCGCGAGCGAATCGGCCCAGACATCCGCGGACTCAATCAAGTCAGCCGAAGCAAGTCTGGCGAAGCTCGCCGAACAGAACCAAGACGCGACCAAAGGCTTAACCGAAGCGCTCGGTCACGCACTCACGTTGATACAGAGCATGCAAGAGCTTGCAGCCAAGAGTGACTTCGGGGCCATCTCTGAAAGTCTTACGAACCTGCAGGCCAAACAAGCAGTCCTTGACACCGTCGAGAAGTCAGTGAAGGCTCAACAAGCGCCCATCCAATCAATCTTGGAAAAAACCAGCAAGACGGACGAGTCAATTACTACTCTGACCAAAGCAGTGGCGGACCTGACCAAGCAAGTTAAAGAACTGCGCGGCGAGCAGACCACGGGCGCACAAACACGCGAAGAACTCCTCACTAAAATCCGGAAGGCCGTTTCCGAATTACCATCGCGGCACCAAGGTAAGTTCACTCAACTGATTGGCTAGCATGACGCAAACAATCGCTACCGCAGCCACCGTACGCATCATTTGCTAGGGCGTTTTACCTCTACCTCAGATATCCGGCAAGTTGGTCTCTACCTACGAGAGTCGCTCGGTCAAGGCCGTTGTTCCACCATGCACAGGATGTCTCCGGCAACAGGCAGCACTGATGGCATGCTCCCGCGGCCGCGGATCGCACATGCTGGACCGGGTTCATGCACACCGGATCAAGACTGCACCAATTAGCGGCGTTGTAAGCCTTCTCAAGAAGTTGCTCGAGTGATCCGGGTTGGGCGAGTTCCACCAAACCACCCAATGTTCCAAGTAAGTCACCATCTCCCGTGTAAATGAGAAACGCCGTTGTTTCGGGGGTTGTGTAAATGCGATCACGCAAAGACGCGACTGGATACCCACACTCGAGAGACGCGGCATTCATCATCAAGTGCGCAAGGGTGTGCGCCACCTGGAATTGCGGAGTGAGAGTTTCTCCATTCACAGTGATATCAGGTATGTAGGTGCGGGCGAGGCTTGCCCACGCGTTTACGTGATCTTGGTTGAGTTCTAAGTAGATGCCCTCGCCGTAGAGGCGCATTCCTGGCAGCCAGTCTTCACTGGCGTCCCTAGGGCTTCTACGTCCCCAAAGAAGTTGATACCCGGTCAAATCTCTGGTGGCCTGTGAATTAGGTGGCTCTATTCGAGTGAAACCCGCCAGAGATCTCGTCTCTGCGAGGCGATGGACCGCGACTACCCCGGTGATTGGCGCTGTTGAAGAGATGAAGCGCGAGTCGTACCGATCCACAGGAATTACCTCTGCGTCCAGAACGGGCGGACCATCACTTGTTCGAATGCCACGTTGCCCTGAGGTGAGAGCAGTTATTTCAGACTCAGGCCCCGATGCTTGTGGTTCAGGTTGGGCAAGGTGCTGCACGTGTTTGGCAAGTCCTTGCTCGCTGAGATCAGGAAAGATGCTAACTGCACGTTGATGTATCTGCGGTAAAGCTTGTGGACCAACTTGACTGAGGGCATGTGCAATGTGGTCATTTTGTAACCAACGCAGCACCGTGTCGCGAAATCCATTGCCTGCCGGAATATGCAGGTGAGAACGCACATCCGGGTAATAAGTCCGCGTGTCCGTTCTGTCGAGAATTGTTGTCTTCTTGCCGCAGGAGTCCGGCGCCATTCCAATTATCCATGGACGTCGTCCTGCGCAAGGTGCATTGTCTTTGTTACTGAGCCTTACGCGGTTTCCACAGTCGCGACAAATTATTTCCGGGCAAGTTATTACGTTACCCGGCTTGTACTGGAGACGCGGGCTGGGATCGCAGGGTCCGGACGAGTGAGTCAAAGAGACGAAGTCAGGCTCGTCAAGATGGCCCTCCGAGCACGCGAGGACAATGGGCACCTGCTGAGTTCTACTGGATCGCTTCCGTTGACCGGCACACTCACTGTCGCGGCAGTAACTCACAGACGGATTCTCCGGAGAAGCTCTTTGAATCGAGCGGCAACTCGGATTGGTGCAGTACTCCGATAGCGGGAAACGGATTGAAGGGATGAACCAAGTCACATTAAATCCGATTGAATCATTTACGACAGGGGGTTGGATCAGGCGTGCGACAGAGAGTTCCCTTTCCGCATTAATGTCGTGCAGAGTTAAATCGTCGAGGAGTCGCTGCAAGTCCATGCTGCGTGCGGCATCGTCGACCCCGCGAAGGGGAGCTTGATTTAGCCATGTGGGCAGTCCACACAGGAGTGCGGTTATGCCATTTCGCGTAAGGATCAGACTGCCAACTCCCGCAGGACCGATGACGTGATTGCGTCGCACTGCTGTACTGAAGGGTTGCCTGCTCATAAGTCCGCGCCTTCGTCATCAGCGAGTTCTGCTGCACTCGAAACTGGTCTTTCGGCGGGCTGCGCGGGCGGGGAGCTTGAGCCTTTCACAACACGTACCGCTGTTTCGGAGTCCACGGAACGCATCGATAACGGTACGGCCCAGGTTTTGTAGGCGGTTTCATTACTCGTCGCACCGAGCGAGGTCAAAAGCGGGTGTTCAGAGTTCGACCTCAAATCACCCCACTGTAAGTGAGGGGAATCCTGGCTGGCAGCAGCGGCGAGTTGGGCAAGTCTGGTTCCCTCTTCATCGAGAGTAAGGACGTTTCGTCCTCCACCGATCTTTGTCGCGCGTTCTCTCCAAGGCGCAAGTGCGCTCGAGATAGCGGAGGGAGTCACAAGCGGCGTGGGGTCTTCTACGTCGTGTGTGTTTCGTAGGGTGCTGGTGAGCGCCCCGGCCAGCCCTCGTTCGAGTGCTTGCGGAGTGAATGGCGTGACACTGACGGGTTCGACGGATGAGTAGAGGCGCTGGTGGGTTGTGGTGAAGGTCTCATAGTGAGATCGGTCCCGAACTGCGTGGGGGGAAAGTACGACCACTACGAGTCCCGGTGCGTCATCCGTTCTGCCCACTCGGCCAGTAACTTGAATGTATTGACTGTAGCTCTTGGGCTGGCTCATTACTGTCATCAACCCAAGCCTCGGAACGTCCACGCCCACTTCAATCATGGATGTTGCAAAGCAGAGGTCAATGCACTTCTTGTGGTTCTTCGTCTGTCCGAGTTGGTCGAGGACCTGAGCCACGTTATCGCGCGAGGTTGCAGTTAGTTCCTTGATTATGCTGATGTCACGCCTGGAGAGCCGGGTTCCTTCCTCAGTGAGTCGCCCCACCCGTAGACCGGATATTTGCGACAATCTGTGAGCTGCGTTTCGAAGCCCAATTTCACTCGCGGCTAGTTGCAAACCCAAACTCCGCCTGCTTGAGAAAAAGACTAAATTACTCCACCAAGGGTCACTCGGGATGCCGATTGTGTCCAGCGTTCCACCCGCGTGCAGCAGTGCGGCGAGGGTACGCAGTTGGGCTTGCACGTTGCTCCCATACCCCGGTGCACAAACCCCGACGTATGTTTTTCCTGGCTTGTTGTGGTCGACACACGCAAAAAAAGAGTCCTCGATTGAAAGCCCGGGAGGTGGGATGAGGCGTGAGTTTGACCTGCCGTAAAGTCGAAGCACTTGTTTCGTGTAACTCTTGGTAGTGGCCGTCGCCGCAATGATGCGTGGCCGGCGACCACCGTCAAAAGTGCAGAGTTCCTCGAGTGCGACTTCATAGAGCGCATCCAGTGACCCGAGTGGTCCAGCGATCAGATGTAACTCATCTTGAATAAACAATGAAGGTGGCTTGTTTGACCGATGCACTTTCCCTTCTGAGGATGCCAGACCGAATAGTGCCCGGGTGTCAGATCTCCATGCGAGTTGGGCGAACTTGTCGATTGTTCCGACGATAAAGGATGGTCGACCTCGATAGATATCTTCGTCCACTTCGAGCACGGGAAGGCCCCGGGGTTTCGCAGGGTTACCTGAAAACGAAAAGGGACATGTGACATCCGGGCAACACGCTTGAATGCGAACTCCCCCATCAGCAACTCTTGAGGTGACTTTTTTGTAGCCGGCGACCCCTCCTTCCACGGGGCCCATTTGAGCAGCGCACCAGGGACAACGCGTGAGAAGTAGTACGCCCTCATTACCTTCTTTCGATGCATTTCGATCCAGGTTTCCCCAGAGTCGAACTGCGTCCTTGCAAGAGTTGGGCGTTGCGGCTCGCCCCAGGTATGCACCGATGCGAAACGGCTTGTCACCTAAGGCCGCGAGGTGGCGAGCTCGTAGCATTTCGAGTGAGCAGATCAGCGCAGACGCTCGTTGAACTTGCTGGGCTGTGAGCAAGCGGAGAGTGTAACGCATAAGGACACTTACTGAAGTTCGCAGTGTTTGTCCGCTTTGAATTTCCCGTGTGCGCTCCCACAACATGGTGAACGCTGCGAGACCCAGGTATGCCTCGGTTTTCCCGCCTCCAGTCGGCATCCAGATTATGTCGACGTGGTCTCGTTTTGGGTGTGATTGTTTTATGGCAGCAGGGATGGACCCGAGTAGAAACGCAATCTGAAATGGTCGCCAGAACGCTTGTTTGGATTCTGCGCGTAAGTGCGGGGAGCTACCTTCAACAGTTTCAGTGCGCTGGTTGCCGTTCTTTAGGACTACGGTGGGTCGCGTATCCGCCGAAGATGAGCGACGTTGAAGACCCATGGCATCTGATGTCCATTGAAAAATCTGTTGGACATCGGGTTCGGAGCGTACGCAGATCCAACCTTCTTTCATGTCTTCCAAGAAATCACGACAGGCTTGAAGGTTGGTCACTCCGGCAAGCTGCAGACGTGGGTCGAGGATGGCGGAAAGACCCAGCTCCTGGTGCTGTATCCATTTTTCATAATCGGTCAGAATGCGGTTCACTGAATCTACGGCCTCGGGATTCATTTCGGCAAGATCGTTCATCCCGACCGCATATCTTTGACCGTCAGGCCCTGTCACATCCGGTGTCGTGTTAGGTATGGAAACTGATGGAACGGTTTCCGATCTCAGAACCCATCTGTTTGATTCTTCGTCAAAACTGGCAGTGGCGTCCGTTGCGTGACCGACAGCGCGGACGGGGTGGTTTCGGTACAGTAAATCGAGACTTGCGTCGTCTTCACCGCCGGCACCGGCCGTGGGATACGCGAGTACATTCGGTGTGAGAATTGTGATTTGCGATTGGAAAAGGCACCGCGGAGCAGCGTCTCCATCGGATTTTCCGACGTTGGCGATGTGCACGGTGACGAGCCTGCCTTCTGCCCTTGTGGCGTGACTCTGCAATCCGACCTGAATCGCCACGGCGTCAAAGGTTCGCAGTTCCGTATTCGACGTTGTTGCGTCGAGCGTGATGGTGTCTTCGATGGGGACGCGTTGCCAAAGGTCAACGGCGTTCCCAGAGATGACAATTGGCAGTCTCTTGTAACGCCCACCCGTCAACGTGACGTTTATGGTCGCAACTGATGCGGGGATGTGGAAAGACAGCGCGAGTGAACGAGGTCGGTTTCCCCCGGAAGGCACCGTGACGAAGTCTTCCGGCTCGCCAGGAGATGCGTCAGGCTCAGGCACTAGTTCTGCTGGTGGTTCAGCTAAATCCGAACCTTCCGAACCCGCGTCTTCTTCGAAAGCAGTCTGTTGAGCCGTGAGCTCATCTTCTTCAGCACCGGTGAGGAGGGGGAAGAGTACACCCACTCCGTACACGTTCGTTGGGTCCATCGTGAGTACTTCGTTGCCAGCCTCGTCGATGAGTGCCTCATTTAGTGCGGTCCAGTCAGAGAATGATTGGTCCGGAGAAACAATGATTGGCGAGCGCGTGTTCCCCGGCCACCGCGTGTCATCCGCGGAAGTGGGACCGTGGATTGCACGCCTCAGCACAGCCACTGCGATATCCCGCGCATCCGCAGCGCCTAAGGGGTCCACGTGTGACCGTCGCTCATCAGCGCGTGACCGAGCCGCCACGCCGGTACCTCAGTTGAATCGCTGGAGATGGCACGAACAACCAGAAGCACGACGCCCTCAACACCGGTTTCGTTGAGCATGATGGCGCCATTATCGCGCAAACGGTCAGGTAAATCATTCATAGTCTCGAGACGCCCTACGACTCGAGCGGACAGTAAGAGCCCTGCTTGCCTGCGTCCCGTGCGAAGGTTCTTGAGTTGCCTGAAGGCTTCCTTGGAAGGCTTGAGAGCGATGGCTCTGCAGATTCGATCATAGACAGACTCCATCTGTGGCGCGATGAAATCAGGATGTAAGGCACGGACCATGAAAGACCGCGAATAGTCGCGGGATACTCCTTCCGCCTCCATTGCAGTCACAAGATCTACGCGAGAGTGTTCTGCTATGAACGCCCTGATGGCATTCTTTAGCTGCTGCTGGTGTCCGATTGCGGAATCTGGCGTGGAACCTGATCGTTGCTCCCGGAACCATTCACGAGTCACTTCATCGAGTGCGTCCTTGCCTGCGGAACTTGTGCGTAACAAAATGCAGTTGCCGACCCTGACGGTTCGCAAGGGAACTGGAGTCACCAGCACTTCGTCTTCGCTGAAGGTAACAATTGTTGGTTTAGGGCCAACATCATGGCTGAAGTACGCGAGAACGGTCTCCCCATCTGCCTTGAACTGCAACCCGAACGCAGGTTCAGTTTCATCGCCTTCGACTGCAAAACGTAGTGCGGCCACGGGCGTGAACGAATCAACTGACTCCGGCAAAAAATCATCCTCGATGATCAATTCAGGTTCCGTCGACTGAAACTCGGGGTTAGGCGCTCCCAGCCACGGCTGGTAACCGTCTTTAACCAGAGGTCTGTGCCCTGTCCAAGAAATCACTTGAACAGTGGGCGCTGGCGGAGCGGTCAGGAGCCAACCTGCGGTTGCTGCCGCTTCGGGTCCTTGAATCCAGTTTGACGATGTGTAACGTTCTGGAGGGCCAAAGATCAACGCAGAACCTGGCCACGGCTGGGTTTGTCTGGCAAAGCTCATGGATACAACGTCAGCGGGCAGATTCAATGAGTCGCGCCACTCGGTGACAGCCACGAGTCCGTCTCCTCTCAGGACGAGTACGTCCGGGAACTGACTTTGCAAAAATTCGGTTGTCTCCTGCAATCGACCGAGTGCGCCAATCACGACTTCTGCTCCAGGATGCGACCCACTCGCAACTTGAGTGAGTGTCTCGTGAAGTCTTCTGAGTTTCGGAAGTCCCAACACTTCATCCGCTTCTCGAATAAGCAGTAGTAGACGAGCGATCCCTGTGGAAGGGTGTCCCGGGGGCACCGGACCGTCCATGCAAACACTCGCCCACTTCCATGCGTGCCTCGCAATTTCCACTTCTCGCTCAGATAACGGAGCCTCCGGGGTTTCCCGGAATGACTTTCTTAGGATCTGAAGCACGAGAGCCATCGACTCCCAGCGAATGCGTCGAGTCGCCACTCTTGCTCGTGAACAAGTATCAAGGAGAGCCACCGTCATTTCAAGGTTTGGTGTCGACATCACAAGTCCCACTCTTCATCTTCAATGTCGGCGTGCATCGTTGCAGGTTCGCCGAAGGCAGTCAGCGTGAGTCCGCCCTTCTTTGTATTCCTGATTCCGGGGATACTCCCTTCCCCAAATGAAGTGTTGTCAAACCATTGGCGAAAGTCAGAAACATCACTGCTGCGCTGGCTCAACATCAACACCTGCGGAGTGTCCATCAAAAGACGTCTCGCGGTCGACATCCACGTAGAAAAACCCACTACAACGACGAGTCGAACTGGGACTTCGCGGACCCAAGCCATCGAGTGCAACATCTGCGGGGATAAAACAATGATCGGACGTCGAAACCACATGTCCGGACCTTCACAGACTTCATCGAGCGCGACGCGCTGCGACCAGTTCCACCATTCAGACCGGCTTGCAAGTTCAAACGCATCTTGCGCAACACGAGCCGGGCGCTGGGTCAAAACGACAATAGGCTCCAGACACATCTGCTGGTAAAGCCACTCCCCGACTGGGGGCCGTTCGCCTCGAGGGACTGCAAAAGTTGACTTCAGCATCTCAACCGCCTCGTGCGGCACCGGCCGCTGACCACGCTCACTGTCCCACTCTGCAGGGAGAACCGCGGCCGGCGGCATGTGCAATGAAGCGGGGTCAAGTTGGGTACCACCGAGGTTTAATCGAGTACCAAGTCCTTGGGTCACAGGAACGTCAGCAAATTTTTTCGACAACACCGTTGCCACCCGAGTTTCGGCAGCGATAGGTGACACCCAATTGCGTGACGGCGGAAGAGCGGCAGAGGCCGCTAGTACCGCAGGCAGGTGCCGAGTTGTTGGAGACGCGACAACACAACGTGGACTGAATCCTTCTACGACAGGTGAACTCGGTAGGCGGCCCGCAATTAGCATCAGCAAACGAAGCCAAACCGGTGCCAGGTCGGCAGGAACCAGACTCGAAGCCCGAACCGGATCAGTCACGAAGTTCCCCCTCCCCCGCTGCCAACGCACCTATGTGGTGGCCACGGAAACATCCTGCCAGACAGGTCCGACAGCCGTATCAAAATCACCCAAGTCGACAGTCTGGGTAGTCAATAGCCGGCCAACTTTGAGACAGATATTTCCTTCTGATTGGTAGTGCCGCCGGTCGAGGGCCTCACCCTCGTCTTGAGTGATTGTTTCACGTAGCGCAAGTCCCTGAAACGATTGTGAGTAATGACGCCACTTTGCTCCAAACCTTGGATGAAGCGCAACAACACGCAGAGCGACTGACCGCCGGTCAGAGCCAGATGGGTCCACCGATGGCTGAAGTTTTCATTAGTCGTAGTCGGAACCCAACGTGTTGTACAGGGCCGTTACGGTTTGATCGGTCAGCTGAACGGCCTCACGGACTTCGGGTGACGTCATGTCGAGCAC
>JBDNFH010000045.1:0-2629 GCA_041689915.1 Candidatus Nanopelagicales bacterium
AAAAGTTACGATCCACGAGTGAGATCCCCGCACCCGAATCGTGCCGTCAAATGTGTCTGCATTAGATTCCATCTTTCCTCCTAATTAGTGTTGGCATGTTTAGAAAATCCCACCAATGTTGATGCCGCTACTGGAACCGCCGCCACCGTCATCGGTACGGCGTCTAGCGGGTGGTGGCCGCCGGGGCATCGTGGGCCTGCCCTTCACTCCGGCTTTGGGTGCAGGTTTCTTTGGTGCAGTAACAGGGCGCCCCGGTTGTCTCATCGAGTTCACGTACGCCGAGCCGGTCACTGCCCCGATCCGGGCAGTGTCGGCCACGGTGTTCACAAATGCCGAACCGGACACCGAGCACACGTTTGCCTCGCCGGATATCGAGTCAATGAATGACACCCCCACAATGTGAATCACGGCGGCATTCCTGACCTTGCAGCAGACAATCAGGGCCGTATCGTCGGGGGCGTCAATGATGATTGTGGCGGTCGGGTCGGTGCCGTGATTGGCGAGAGCAGCGTCAAGAGCCGTTTGATCCGTAACGCTCAGTGTCGTAGTCATCACTTGTCCCCCAATATCGCTATACGCGATACACATACTTCGCCGGCGAAGGTGACTTGCCTCTTCACCGAAAGATGCTTACGTGGCTTCCACATTGCAAGGAAGTTTTTAACGCACAGAGCCTCTGCGCCACTGCCCAGATACAGGCCAGCCATGTAACGCTGCCCAATCACTTTCGGGTTGTTGTAGATGTCAGTGTCCGGGCCTTCGCGGCCGATACCTTGCGTGGTGAACTCGGGTGCAGGATCGACCGCTTGAGCCGCGACTGCCGGTGCGAGGACGAGTGCAGCGGCGAGGATCAGGGCTGTGAGTGGGCGGTTCATGGCTTCACCACCGCGTCGACCGGGTACGAGACCCGGTAGCCTTCCTCGTATTCGACTTCCACAAGATGCCGACCGAGTTTCGGTGTCTCCCAATCCACAATCTCTTCGAGGGGTTGACCCGTATTCTCAAAATACGTGATCACACCACACGATTGCGGATCCATTGCGTGCCCACATTCGGAGCAGGTTCGCCCCACTTGCGGGGTCCACTCGATCTCCCATTGCGTGCAATCACCTGAGCACTTCCAGCGGCAATCATCATCCTCGCCCCCGTCGCATTCGATAGTGAACTCGTGCGCGACGAAGCCGTCACATTCACTCTTTTCAGGGTCAGGATCGTAGTAGCAGGTGGTTGTGTGATCGCAGACTTGAGTTGTCAGGTAGTGGCTCATGGCTTCATCCACTGTGGCCAGTCGTAGTGCCCGCGCAGGTCATCTAGCGTCGCGTCCACGTCGTTGAAGGCGTCCGTAGCACCCATGACGTAAGGACATTTCTGGTTGTCCCTCGCACGGTTGCACGGTTCGCAGGCACACACTTGGTTGCTCATGGCTTCACCGGCGCTTTGAGAGCCATGAGCAGGGCCTTATCTGGGTGCATATTTACTTCACATGACGGGCGGCACTCCCATATACCTGTCTCACCTTTTGGATTCATGCGAGCGAGATAACCGCCACACTCGTTTGGATTGGCCCTGCACTTGTGGCATTTCACGACTTCACCGGCGCGTCGCAACGTTCGATGCTGAGTATGCCTGTAGAGACATCACCATTACCGTGAATGAGAATGGTTCTACCGACCCATAGCATCTCATCATCTGCGTAGACGTACCCACTGAAAGGCTCATTTGTGTAAGCAATCGTCCCTCGCACCCATTCATGCTCAACGAGTGTCGGTATCAGTTCGGCAGGTGTTGGGATATACAGGGTGAGTTCAGATTCCCGCATCGGGCGTTCACCACCACCAGCCACCGTAAATAGAACGTAGTACCACGGCTTTTCGTTCACTTCACGAAGGATGGAAACGATTTTGCCGTGGTGACTGCCCCAATGTTCTATGTCATCCCTGACGACAACCTCGTCGCCAACTGCGAAAGTGGTGGGTGTCTCCGCTTCCTTGACGTAGCCACCCGGACAACCACACGTTGTTACTGGTGGGGCGTAGAGGGTGAGTTGAGAGTCTTTCCATATGCGGTCAGACTGTGTGTTTACGTAGCCCCAGCAATCAAAATCCTTATCATAAAAGACTTCCTCCAAAACCGTGTACGTCTCATGATTGTCAATAGTCACACGATCACCGACCTTAAACTTGGCTGGTGCAGGTGGGACGTACGCTTCAATACTCGCCGCGTCACTACCACTAACCTGCCCGCCGTCCCAATTCACCGAGTACAACGTGCTTCGAGCCAAGAAAATAGTTATGCTCACCACAGTACCGATATTCTCGCCCCGATGCACACGATCACCGACCTTGAACTTCAATAGCGGCTCGTACGTGGTGGTCTTTTTTAGCGACAGATTCCCCGCTACACCACCACCAAACCACTCCCATCCGGGCGGCGCGTAGATAACACCACGGCCACCAGTGCCACCATCACTCGCATTCGCCTTCGCAGCCTCAACCGCATCAACGTGATCCTCAAACTTGACTAGGTCGCCGTCAATGTCCGGTACGGGATCCCAGCCGACCTTTTTCCAACGTTGTATTTTATTCATTGCTCTTCCTTCCCATCACTGACGCGATAAGTTTCTCCAACG
>JBDNFH010000046.1:0-1055 GCA_041689915.1 Candidatus Nanopelagicales bacterium
AATCCACAAATTTGGCCATGGCGCTCTGTGGGAGAGTAGATGAATCCGGGTTCCACATAACTGTGGTCAATGTTTAAGCCCTTCAACTAATGGTGAAACTCGATTGAATTTCTTAGGAGGGTAATTCTGCCTTAGCGATCGGGATGAGTCCCAATAGCTGATCAGGATGGGGCTTGCTGCGATTCACTTCGTACCCGTGCACGATCGCCACCACGGCGTCATTGAGCGGGGTGGGGATACCGACCTTTTTGCCAGTGGAAGAGACCCCACCATTGATAACGTCAACCTCAGTGACTGCGCCTTTTTCAATGTCCTGCAACATGGACGCTTTTGTTGGACCGAGGGATGCCATGAGTTTGTCAATTGACTCCATTGACCGCGGTCGATCCTTCGGATCAAGCACCGCAATATCGCGTGGCTCGATACCCGCAACAACATCAAGATCCACATTCATGGCCATGGCAACCCGAAAACCTTCGGTCCACAGGGCCATGGCTACGTCCGCACCATTCTGCTGCGCAATAACATCTGCGTACACCAACCCGGTGACGACTCCGAGTCCGGAGAAAGAGCTGTTCAGAAGTAACTTGGACCAGACTTGCCCTTGGATATTGTCGGTAAAATGAACTTCGGCGACATCTGAGAGTACGCCGCCCAGTGATTCCAGACGTGCCGATAACGTTCCATCAAGTTCACCAAGGGCAAAGGGCGCAATCGTCGTTTGTGCCACCCGACCTGGCCCAAGGTTTGTCGCACCCCAAGAGACAGTTCCTACAACTAATCGGTCAGACCCAACAATGTCTTGAATACGATCTTGAACGAGACCGTTCCCTAATGAAACAAAGAGATCGACACACCCCATACTCGCGAGTGGCTCCAAGGCTGAGCGAATATGGGGTGCCTTTAGAGTTACTAAACCAAAGTCATATGTCCCAGTTAATTCACTCGCGTCGCTCACGGCGTTCAGCCTGACGGTAAAGCTCTCACCGACGAGGTCGACTTCCAGTCCTGGGTCGCGCATTCGTTCCACATGTTCAAGGTTGGCGTCAAGAACA
>JBDNFH010000047.1:0-24427 GCA_041689915.1 Candidatus Nanopelagicales bacterium
CGTGGCGGAGTAGATCCTTTGCTGCAAGCGTTCGGGGATCTACCCCATTAATGTGAATAGCCCCCTTGAGTTGGTCTTTGAGCCCAACCAGTGTTCGCAGCAACGTGGATTTTCCAGCGCCATTGCGGCCCATGAGTGCGGTGATCTCGCCGGCATCAAGATCAAGGTCAACACCGCGCAATACGATTTTTTTTCCATAGGAACACTGCACATTCCTAATTTCAGCAATTCGCGGACTGTGTGTTGGTACCGCATGAATAGTGGGCGAGTGATTGGCGAGCAATGCGCGAAGTGGTGGAGCAGCCCTGCGGGCGTCGCGAATACTGATGGGTAACGGATCCCAACCTGCTAGGCGACCAAGGTGAATTACCGGGGGAGCGATCGAGGAAGTTCGCATGAGTTCACTTGGCAGACCAGAGCGAACTGATCCATTTTCTAAAAGCAGGATCGAGTCGCAATATTGGATGACTCGCTCGAGTCTGTGCTCAGCCAACACAACCGTGATGCCCAGGTCATGAACAAGGCGGTGCAAGGCTGCCAGTACTTCCTCAGCCGCACCGGGGTCTAGTGCCGATGTGGGTTCGTCGAGTACTAAGACTTCTGGTTGCGCGGTCAGAACCGAACCGATCGCAACGCGTTGCTGTTGACCGCCGCTCAATGAGTGCAGCGGGCGGGTGCGTAGTTCGGTAAGTCCCAGCAGATCCAAGATCTCTTCAACCCGGCGTCGCATCACTGGCGGATCTATTCCCAAACATTCCATTGAGTAAGCGAGTTCGTCTTCAACGAGGTCTGTCACAAATCCTGATACCGGATCCTGGGGCACAAAGCCAACCAAGTCAGCGAGTTCGCGTGGCTGGTTTGCCTGGGTTGAGCGTCCATTGACGCTGACGCTCCCGGTGAGATGTCCCCCGGTGAAATGGGGAACCAAGCCGTTAATTGCGCGCAGGAAAGTTGTTTTCCCGCTGCCTGTGGCTCCAAGAAGCAACGCGAGTTCGCCAGAGGGGATCTCTAGGGTGAGATCACGCAACACGGGTTGGGTTTCTTCGGAGTAACGGAAAGTGACGTTGTCAAAGCGAATCATGTGCGGACCTCTGCTTTCAATTCGGTACCCGCATCACTTTCAAATTCTGGTGGACGGGGAGATGTGATTGCAGGTGTGCAGGCAATCGCGAAGACGAGAAGTCCCCAGAGGGGCAAAGCGGGCCAGGTATTCAATTCGGGTGTGAGTACCAATGCTTGGTCTGCTGGGGCACGAGCCGTGAGAAAAATTCCCAAGACTGCAACTCCCGCAACACTCACCAGCCATTCGGGCAAGGCCCAAATATCGGGGCGGTACACGGTGCGGATCCGGGTACGCCCGGCCCGCCACAGTGTCACGCCACCAAGGAGTAACCCAATAAACAAGATCAGAATTGCAAAATACGCACTCATGCCAGCGGTGAGTAGGGAGTAGACCCCGATGAGGGCAAGGGAGAGCGACGCCAGCACAAGACCAATTGAGACTCGGTGCCCTAACGTGGATTCCTTTTGACGCCGGCCATAACCGCGTGAGTCCATGGACTCGGCCAGGATTATTGAGCGATCAAGTGCGCCTGCGAGCACGGGAAGTCCAAGGGATGCAAAACCTTTCACACCTTTCATGTTTTTCCCACGAAGTCTGCGCATTTCGCGAATTCTTCCCGCATCGGTTGTGAGTTGCGGAATAAAAGTTAATGCCACAACAATGCTGACGCCCAGCTCATAAAGTGCGGTGGGAACTGCCTTGAGTAGCCGGGTCGGTGAAGCAAGTGAATTAGCCGCCCCGATCACAATTGTGATGGTGGCAATTCGAAGTCCATCATAAAACGCGCCTAAGAGTGCTTCAAGGGTTACCGAACCACCGAGGCGCAATCCACTCATCCAGTCCGGAAATGAAACCCCAGGCAACTCGACCAACACGGTTGTTCCCATCTCAGCACCAAATACAAGTTGAAATAGGACCCGAATCGTGACGATCATGGCGCCAAGAAAGAGAAAGAACTCAAATGATTTACCCCATGGTGCATTGGGTTTGCGAGCTGCAACCACGATTACAGCAGCGCAGATCAGGAATGCAAGCAAGAGTGGGTTTGTGGTTTGGGATGCCGCCACTGCCAAGCAAAGGGACCACAGCCACCACGCGCCAGGGTGTAACCAGCGCGGGGTCACGACTTACTTCGCCGCCAAAAATAGAAACCAGCAACGGCAATTAAGCCAATGACGAGGGCAGTTCCCATTGGCGCCAGAGTGGATTGATCTGATGTACTCGCAGGTTCCTCTGCGGCTTCAGGCACGACCGGGTCAGTGATGGGTTGCGCAGACTCAGAGGCAACGTAGTCGGCCACCGGTGTGGCACATTCTCTCGCTGGGTAGCTAGAAATTGCACAAATAAATCCATTGTCGGTTCGCAATTTAACTACTGTTTTTAAAAGGTCATAACCATTTGCATCAACTTTGCCCACCGCGCAATACGCAACGGGCGCCGGGGGGCTTTCCCCATCGGGCGCAAGGGCCGGGTCTCCTGAATCAATCACAATGGCAACACGCTTAGTGCCAACTATCGGGGTGAGCGTGCCACACGCACGTTCAAAGACTGCGCTGGGTGAGTCTGCAGGTGCGACTCCGGCAACTGATGGACTTGATGCATCAAAGCGCCAGGCTTGTGCGCTGCCTTCGGCTGGGTTGGTGCTGGCTGAACCGACTGGGGAAAAGGACCACGAGTCACCGTTCTGGGTCCAGAAATTCCAGTAGCGATATGCGGCCGCATTCGCATTCCCGGCCACTGACAAAGAAAATAAAAGAGTTGTCGCTAGGACAAAACTCAGGTTTCGAATCAGTGGCCGAGGTGCGATTGACATGATCGAATTACTTATTCATGCTTTTAGTTAGTGCCGACACAAGATTCATCCCGCCAAATTTCTTGGGATTTGAATCGGTTGCCTGCGCCGCCATCAGTAGCCAGCCGATTGCACCAGCATTTACTTTGCCGTCTTTGAGTGCCCATGACTTTGCGTTCTTTTTCAAGGCGGTAATCGCTTTGCTAACTGGCTGCTTACCCACCTTCATTGTGTTAAAAGACACAATCGTCGCAGCGGTGTTGCCAAAATCATTTCCGTCATAGGGGAATGAGGAAAGGACGCCGGTCTTGAGTTGCCCACCAAGGTAATTAGCGAGGTTGTTCACCTTGTTCTTTGCGCACTTGGGGTTAGCCCCCAACTTATTTGCGGGCTCTGCCGGTGTCACAGCCTTGAGTCCAAATAGTGCTTGAGCTGAAGCAGCGTTATTGACACCCGTGTCACCGATCTGAAACTTCGCTCCACCGCTTTGAGCGCACGGCGTGATCGCGCGGAGCAGGTAAGCGCGTACCTGACGAACGACTGCGGAATTAACTCCCAAGCCCGACATTGCCGCATAGGCCAGTCCGGAAGAGTTCGTGTCCGGGAGTGCACCAGCACCCGGGAAGTAAGCGATTCCCGTTTTGCCGTTGGGCGCCACCGCGGTTGCTTTGGTGAGCCAATTCACCGCGCGCTTTGCTTGCGCAACCTTGCCGGAGGCATTTAAGGCAAGCGCTGCAAGTGCGGTTGAGTTGGTATTTGGTCCGCTGTAATTCACGGGATCTGACGGCCCGCAGGCGGTACGGATACTTACACGGTACGCCTCAAAACTGCCATCAAGGCATTGCTGGGTGACCAACCAATTAACAGCTGCCTTGTCAGCTCCTACCCCGACGGAGTCCAAACCAAGAATGGCTAGTGCTTGATTGTCCACCCCCGTGTAGGTGGGATCGGTTGTACCATAGAGACCAGCATCTGGTCCAGCGGCGTTTGCTGGGGAAAGTCCCAGACTCAATACAACAGCAATGCTCAGCATCGCCGCCATTACTAACTTGTGCACTTTATTCATGGTGCCCTTTCAGTGATTGGTCACTGGAACTAAGCCCATGTAAATGCTCAATCAAAAACCCCAAACACAAATGTGCAAGGGGCGATCAAGTTTTCACTTGAGCGCTCGTCCCGTTACCTCGACGGATGACCGCTCGCGAGTGCTAGGTGCTCCGACTTATCAGGCTTTCACCTGCTTTACGGTTGCGGGACAGCGCCGGATTCTCACCGAACTTCCCCTATACGCTCACGCGTCAATCTTTTATTGTGTACCTATAGCACCACTTCTGAACCTGCTTGTCAACGTGAACACGAAATTGAGGCCAGTAACTCTATGCAGGGTCCAAATTCATGGGTCCGTAAACAACTCGATCGCCATCAAGGAGAGTGACGGCACTGATCTCTGCTGCGCGCAAGTCACGCCATGTGTCAGAGACGAATGCTTCGGCATCACTTTGACTGGGAAAAACTGAAGTCACACATGGCTCGATGGGAGATTCAATGAATACGCCGTCATTATCGAAATACTGCCAACTCCACGACAAGGGATCTCCTCACATCTTGCGATTGAAAACTATGGTCGAATTTCTGGTGAAACAGTTAATGCTGGATCGGTTTGCACGAGGTCTCCCAATGCGTAGTCGATTGCGCTGAGGACATCTTCTGGCAATGTTACGCCAGCCGCTTTTGCATTTTCAGTGATTTGTTCAGGTCGTGAAGCACCAACAATCGCCGCAGACACGTTGGGATTGCTCAGCACCCAGGCAATTGCCAGCTGTGACATGGTCAAATTCATGTCCTTTGCAATTGGCTCAAGTTTAACAACTGCGTCAAGTACTTCATCTCGCAACCAGCGCGTGACAAAATCGGGACCACCGGAGGTATCGGTTGCCCGGCTACCTTCTGGTGCTGCCGCGCCTCGCTTGTATTTGCCGGTGAGGAGGCCTTGAGCGATGGGGGACCACACAATCTGGCCAATTCCCAGTTCCTCACTTGTTGGAACAACTTCGGCTTCAATTACCCGCCACAACATGTTGTACTGAGGCTGGCTACTAATGATTCGATCAAATCCCATGTCGGTGGCGATTCGAACAGCGTCACGGATTTGCGCGGCGGTCCATTCGCTCACGCCAACGTAGAGAACTTTTCCTTGACGAACCAGGTCATCAAATGCGCGAAGAGTCTCTTCCAGCGGGGTTTCGTAGTCGTATCTATGCGCCTGGTACAAATCAACATAGTCCGTTTGCAATCGACGTAAGGAATTTTCGCAGGACTCAATGATGTGTTTGCGTGAAAGCCCGCGATCGTTGACTCCGGGACCTGTCGGCCAGTACACCTTGGTGAAGATTTCCAGATTTTCCCGGCGCCGACCTTTGAGGGCTCTGCCCATGACTTCTTCAGCTTTTGTGTCTGCGTAGCCATCCGCCGTGTCAAAACTCGTGATTCCAGCATCAAGTGCTGCCTGCATAGTTTTAATGGCGAGGTCGTCGGTGACTTGTGAGCCGTGAGTGATCCAGTTGCCGTAGGTGATCTCACTGATTTTTAAACCGCTACGACCTAAGTGACGAAACTCCATGGATTTACTTACCTTTCTTTCGTCCGCGTTGAACACGTGGTTTTGGCATGCGCAGTCTGCGGTACTGCAGGGTGCGCATGAGTGCATAAAGAGTGATTCCTCGACGATCTGACTTCTCAGGGAAGGACTTCTTGGTGCGCACGTTGAGTTGGATAATTAAAATCGCAGTGTCAACCACAATCAATGTTGCCATGAGGAAAAAGCCAACGGAGACGAGTTGCTGAATTGACGGGTTGTTAACAAAGCCCAACAGCAGAACAACGACCGCCATGAAAATGAAGTATTCAGCGATCGTGTAGCGCCCATCGACAAAGTCGCGCACAAATGCGCGGACAAGACCTTGGTCGCGCGCCGGGAGGTAACGGGGGTCACCGGCGAGCATGCCCTCACGTCGTCGGGCTCGGGCAACCCGCTCGGCATCACGCGAGGCTTTCTTACCTTCTTTGGTCCCTCGCTTTGCTCGAATCGTGGTCTTTCGAGCGGCCTCTGCCTCCTTACGAGAAGGCGTAGGGCGACCTTTCCCACCATGAACCGAGTTGGTTTCTGGCGCCGCGACGGATGGGGCTTCAGCTGACTTCTTAGACATTCCAAACATGATGTGAGCAGCGTAGCCCCATGCGCCACCGAGCCTCCTGTGAACTGTCGTTTACCCTAGGTCTACGGCAACTGGGCTAAATCGACTGCCGTCAACGAAGGGATTTCTCATGGGCTTGTGGTCACGCTTCAAACTTGTTTTCGCATCTAAAGCGAATAAGGTGCTAAATAAGGCGGAGGACCCACGTGAGGTTCTCGATTATTCGTATGAAAAGCAACTCGAGCTTTTGCAGAAGGTTCGTCGGGGAGTCGCTGACGTTGCCACCAGTCGCAAGCGCATTGAGTTACAAGTTCAAGGTCTGGTGAAGCAGGAAGCCAAACTTGAAGAGCAAGCTCGCGCCGCCTTAGCGGGTAACCGTGAAGATCTAGCCCGTGAGGCTCTCGTTCGTCGCAGTGGTCTGCACACCCAGATTGCCGATTTGCAAAGTCAATTGGCCGGGTTGCAGGAGCAGGAAGAAAAGCTCATCGGCGCCTCGCAGCAACTACAGGCAAAAGTTGAGGCATTCCGCACCCGCAAAGAAACTATCAAGGCGACCTATTCAGCAGCGGAGGCTCAAACAAAAATCACTGAGGCTTTCACCGGGATATCTTCAGAACTGGGTGACGTCGGCCTTGCAGTTCAACGCGCCGAGGACAAAACAGCGCAAATGCAGGCACGAGCTGGTGCAATGGACGAACTCATGGCATCGGGAGCACTCGAGGATTCCTCAGGAATGGGTAAAGACAATCTCACGATCGAACTTGAGCGCATGGCAAGTGAGTCTGAAGTTGAGGCTCAATTGGCTTCACTGAAAAATGAATTGGGTTCAGCCGAAAAGAAAGCAATCGAAGACTAAAGAGAAGGATACAAATTACGTGTCGCGCTCAAGATATGAAAAAGATTCAGGGCTCGGCGCTCGCATGTTTGGAACGCTGTTTGGCCTTGGGCTTCTCTATGTAATCCTGGCTGGCGTCCTGATCGCAGTTGGCATAAATGCAATTCTTGTGTTGGTGCTTTCTGGCGGATTCCTTTTTGGCCAGTGGTGGTTCTCAGACACGTTGTCCATGAAAGCTATGCATGCTGTAGAAGTAACTCCTGAACAAGCACCATCAGTACATGCAATTGTTGACCGCATTTGTGCATTGGCCGACATGAAAAAGCCACGGGTGGGGATCTCAGACAGCCCCGTCCCTAATGCTTTTGCCACTGGGCGCAGTCCCAATCGAAGTGTCGTTGTTGTTACCACTGGAATTCTCAAACAACTCGACGAAGAAGAACTTGAAGCAGTCATAGCCCACGAGCTTTCCCACGTTGCGCACCGCGATGTCACCGTTATGACGATCGCCTCATTCACTTCAATTCTTGCTGGGTTCATAACTCGTAGTGCCATGTGGGGATCCATGATGCGTGATCGCAGGGATCAAAACACCGCCGTTGTGTTCATGGCTGTCATGGCGGTCAGCGCAATTGTCTACTTCATTTCTTTCTTACTTATTCGCGCACTCTCGCGTTACCGCGAACTGGGCGCCGACAGGGGAGCTGCTCTGCTCACCGGCAAGCCGAGTGCTTTAGCCAGCGCATTGGTCAAAATCAGTGGTGGCATGAACTCAATCCCGGACAAGGATCTGCGGTCAATGGAACCGGTCAGTGCGATTGCATTTGCCCCAGCGTTTAAAGGCGGCAAAGGAATGGGAATGGAAGCGATTTTTGCAACCCACCCACCGTTAGAAAAGCGACTTGAGCAACTTGCCAAAATCTCAACCCAACTCGGTGAGCGTTAACCGGTGGGTTTCCTTGATGTAATCCGTGGGCGTAAAGAACCCGCGCGACCAAACCTTGATGCCTTATTTGCACTGCCATCTGCCGCGATCACTCTCGACGTTGACTTGGGCTTGGTACCGACCGGTGTGGGATCGGTGTGCTTTCGGGCTCCTGAAGGTAAAGCATTCGCCGACCTTGAAGCTGAGGTCCGCGATTTACTCGACGCTGATGCTGGCCCCAAGGTTGAGGCAAGTGCTGATGAATTCGGATTCGACTGGTTCACAATCCGCACCGAACCAATTGATCTTGTAACCGCGGTAACAGATATTTACGCGGTAAACATCTCGCTCGTTCAAGCAGGTTTTGGTCCACAATTGCTGTGTTCACTTTTTCCATTTGCTGACAAAGATGGCAACACTGCGGCACTCGTGTACCTCTACAAACGTGGAACTTTTTACCCCTTTGTGCCAAAGCCTAATTCACATGAACAGACACGCAATAACGTTTTGGAACTACAAATCCGAGACAAACTCGTGGGAGAGATTCCAGTGGAGTTGGACACGACCAGGTGGTTTGCCCTGTGGGATGCGCCTGGCGTCCGTAGTAAACAGTAAAAGTACAGGCAGAATTTTCAGCAAAAACCGACAATTCATTACTTAAAGTATAAACACGAATATGGCCGCAAATCGGACAAATTACGGCATTCAGGATCCTAGGCACGGGGTTCTCAAACTCTCATTTACATAATTCCAGCCGGTGTACAACGCTCTGTCGTTTGCGCTAGCTTGAATGCTCGCGAATTTCGTCTGTTTGCTCGTTGTTATGGGTCGCGTTCTCCCTGGGTATCGCCAAGTGTCTCTTCGGTTTGCTGATCTACAAGATTGCACGCGAAAAGAACTTTGCAGACGACGAGATCAAGGAAACACCATCTTCTGCAGGGAAGAGCGCTTCCTAGTTCTAGACAGAGTTCACAACAGTGTGGTCGCGAAAGGGAGTTACTTCTTGCGGCCACACTGGTCTATGTTCAGACGTATGCTCCAGGAGTGAGCGAACAGCAACCGTACACGGTGATCAAAAAAAATTGGCGAAATCGAGATCCGGGATCACCCCGTGAGCGTGCACGCGCAATTAACCCTGAGCGGAGATCCAGAAAAAGTCGGCAGCGAGGCATTCGGCCCACTCATTGGCTACATCTCACGCAACAAATCGCCATGACGGCACCGGTTATTCAGGAGCGCAATGAGGAACTCTGGAATGTTTGCTTCGTCATGCCCGCTGGTATGAATGCGCACGAACTGCCTAAACCCAGTAACGATGAACTCACCATCAGGGACGTACCGGCACACCTTGCCGGAGCCACTACTCGGTCGGGAAGTTAGAAGTACACCGACGTCCCAAAGCGCCGCGAGGCCATGATCAAGGAGCTTGCTGAGCTTGGCTACCAGGTATAAAATGGCGAATCACGTTGGGCACGGGCATGACCCACCCTAGAAGTCATGGTTTATGCGCCGCAACGAAGTGATCGCCCCCATAGAGGAACTGTAATTTCGCATGAACTAGTCAACTGTTGGCGAGGCTCAAGGCAAAGAAAGCATGCGATCCAAGGCGATCTTTGACCAATATGCGTCATCAGGGTCAACGATAATTTGGTTGATCACGTTGCCGCTTAAAAGTAATTCAAGTGTGTACACCAAGTGCGGTAGGTCAATGCGGTTCATTGTCGCGCAGAAGCAGACTTTCTTGTCAAGGAAGGTGATTGACAAATCAGGGTGAGTCGATTCGAGACGTTTAACCAAATTCAGTTCAGTAGCAATAGCCCAAGATGAACCCGCCGGTGCCTCATCAAGCCATTGAATGATTTTTTCTGTTGAGCCAACCATGTCAGCTTTCCCTACAACCTCAAAAGTGCATTCAGGGTGAGCAACTATTGTTATACCGGGTACTTCGGCACGAATTTCGTCAACACGCTGAGGAGTAAAACGGCCGTGAACACTGCAATGGCCTTTCCACAGGATCATTTTTGCGTTCCGTAACTCCTCAACAGTGAGACCGCCGTTAAACTTATGAGGATTAAACAGTACACAATCTTCAAGACTTAAACCTAAATCACGAACAGCAGTGTTCCGACCGAGGTGCTGATCAGGCATGAAAAGAACTTTCTCGCCACGTTCAAAAGCCCATTCAAGACTGCGTTTAGCGTTACTTGACGTGCAAATGGACCCACCGTGTTTGCCGGTGAACGCTTTAATCGCAGCTGTTGAGTTCATGTAAGTAATCGGGATGGTGACAGCCGCGACGCCAGCAGCTTCCAAATCCACCCAGCATTGCTCAACTTGAGTGATATCAGCCATGTCCGCCATTGAACACGTAGCGGCAAGGTCAGGAAGAATAACTTTCTGTGAATCAGCGGTAAGAATGTCGGCGCTTTCGGCCATGAAGTGAACGCCACAAAAAACAATAAACTCCGCGTTAGGTCTTTCAGCTGCCTGCTCAGCAAGTTTGAAAGAGTCACCTATAACGTCAGCAAACTGAATCACTTCGTCACGCTGGTAGTGATGACCGAGAATAAAGACTCGCTCACCTAAAGCGTCTTTTGCGGCCTGGGCTCGAGCCACAAGGTCAGGGTCGGATGCTGGTGGTAACTCTCCTGGACATTCAACTCCCCGTTCACTATCTGGATCGGCCGAATTTCCTAATAGAAGCAGGGCAAGGGGCGTGGGGTCAACGATTGTTTGAGTCATTTGACAATTGTCTCGCACTATCTTATTCATGCCACTCGGGGTTTTGCTCACGACTTGGTGCGCGATTGAGTTGTGGGCGTGTTGGTCCGTGTGGCCGAGTGGCTGATGGTCAGTGCAGGGCGGAATTTGTTAAGTCAAATGAGACAGTGGGGTCTGCTCAGGGTTTGGTTGACACCTAGCCTGTGAGGGTTTGTCTGCGCTGGAAGGATGTCTGTTATGCCGAAGCCTTATCCCAGAGAGTTCCGCGACGATGTCGTGGCTGTTGCCCGCCAGGGGCAAGCACCGTTCACCCAGATTGCGAAGGATTTCGGGATCTGGGTTGCTTGCTTGTCGAACTGGTTGAAGAAAGCTGATATTGAGGATGGGAACCGTCCCGGTATTACTGAGAGTGAAGTCGTGGTGGTGCGTGATCTGAAGAAACGCAATCGCCTGCTTGAGCAGGAGAATGAAGTCTTGCGCCGGGCGGCCGCGTATTTGTCTCAGTTGATGCTGCCGGGAAAATAATTTACCCGCTCGTCCGTGAAATGGCTGCGGCTGGTGCCCGAATCAGGGTGCCGGTCGCGTGGCGTGCAGGGTGCTGGGTTTATCGACCCAGGGGTATTACAAGTGGCTCAAATCCCCCGTGTCGTAATGGGATTGGGATGATGCGCATCTGGTTGCCGCTACGTTACTCATTCATGAAGATGAACCGGGTTATGGGTACCGGTTGATCACCGATGAGCTCGCCGAAGCGGGTTACCAAGCTTCAGAGAACCGGGTCGCGAGGTTGTGCTCGGCGCAGGGGATTTTTTCTGTGCACGCCAAGAAGCGTGGGCGTAACCGCAGGCCCGGTCCACCCGTTCATGATGACCTCCTAGCTTTCATTGATGAGCACGGGCGGGCCCGGCATGACTTCAGTGCCACCGCACCGAACCAGAAATGGCTCACGGATATTTCAGAGCATCCCACCAGTGAAGGCAAGCTGTATTTGTGTGCGATTAAGGACTGCTCTTCCAACAAAATCGTCGGGTATTCCATCGACTCCCGTATGAAAGCATCCCTTGTTGTCTGCGCGATCCGTAACGCAATCATGATCCGGATGCCCGACGGCACGATCCTACATAGTGATCGAGGCAGCCAGAACCGATCCAAGAAAGTATTGCGGTTACTGAAAAATAACGGCCTGAACGGGTCCATGGGCCGGGTCGGTGCATGTGGTGACACCGCTGCCATGGAAAGCTTCTTCTCCATGTTACAAAAGAACGTTCTGAACACCAAGAGGTGGGAAACCCGCGAAGAACTCCGTCTGGCAATCGTGGTGTGGATTGAAACCAAGTACAACCGCCGACGCCGTCAACGCACCCTAGGCAAACTCACACCCGTGCAGTTTGAAACAATCAACATAACCGCACACGCGGCTTAAGAACCATCAACCCCAAGTGTCAACCAAACCGGGGGCAGACCCATTCGCGAGCAAAATACGTGAGGGACGTCGGCACCTAGCGCTATCTTTGATTGTGCTTTATACTTACGGCACGATCGTGTAAGGCGATCAACAATTAACCAGTGAAAGAGGTGTGATTCATGTCTACTGATACCATAGTTGAAATTCTCGTCACCGACGGCATCCTGCTCAGCGGTGCGGCCGCAGACAAAGTCAAGATCCTCCTCGAATCTGAAGGCCGCGATGATCTCGCCCTTCGTATTGCTGTCCAGCCCGGCGGCTGTTCTGGCCTTAAATACCAACTTTTCTTTGATGACCGCAATCTTGATGGCGATGTTGTTAAAGAATTCGGCACAGTCAACGTGGTCACAGACCGCATGAGTGCTCCCTACCTCAGCGGCGCTACCATTGATTTTGCGGACACGATTGAGAAGCAGGGCTTCACAATTGACAATCCCAATGCCGGAGGTTCGTGTGCATGTGGGGATTCATTCAGCTAAGTAGCGGGCTTTATAGGGCGCGTGATTTAGAAACTCGGTAGGCTCACGCAAGTGGCGATTCTGATTACGGGTTCAATTGCAACCGATCATTTAATGACTTTTCCTGGCAACTTTGTTGACTCACTCGTTGCGGAGAAACTCGACAGGATTTCGTTGTCCTTTCTCGTGGACGAACTTGAGATTCGGCGCGGGGGGGTAGCGCCCAATATCGCCTTCGGTATGGGGTGTTTGGGGCTTAAGCCAGTGCTCGTTGGTGCGGTTGGCCCAGATTTTGCTGATTATGAAAGTTGGCTCAACCGCCACGGGGTTGATACAAGTGGCGTTCACGTTTCCGAAACGGCACACACCGCACGGTTCGTCTGCACAACGGATGCTGAGCAAAACCAGATCGCAACATTTTATGCCGGTGCAATGAGTGAAGCCCGCAATATTGAGCTTAAGCCAATTGTTGAAGCTTTGGGATCTGCAGATGTTGTCTTGATTGGAGCAAATGATCCCCTGGCAATGCAGCGTCATACTGATGAATGTCGGTTCCGTGGTTACCCATTCGCGGCTGACCCATCCCAGCAACTTGCGCGCATGAGTGGTGAGGAAGTCAAACCGCTGATTGAAGGCGCCGAATACTTATTCACGAATGAATACGAATCAGCACTGATTGAACAAAAGACCGGTTGGAACGCAGCAGACATTGCCGACATGGTGCAGGTGCGCATTACAACCCTTGGCTCCAACGGTGCACGCATTGAACGTCGCGGGAACACAGCAGTTCACGTGCCAATTGCTGAAGAAGAACGCAAAGCAGATCCAACAGGTGTTGGTGACGCATTCCGTGCAGGTTTTCTTTCAGGTCAAGCTTGGGGTTTGAGTGATGAACGCTCAGCCCAGATCGGTTCGCTCTTGGCGACCTACGTAATTGAAACTGTGGGAACCCAGGAATATGAACTGGCCCAAAAGCATTTCTTGCAGCGCATGGCGGTTACCTATGGTGATGACGCCGCTGCTGAAGTTGAAGGCTTTATTTCCTGCACTCGCCCGTAATTCGCATGTTGTTGAATTAGGTTTGCGCACGTGCAGGCATTTACAACTGGCAGTGGGAGGATCCCGCCAAGTTCCTGGTCATTACTTGATCCACATGATGCACACCCCGAAGTTGACTTAGCCTGCTTCGGAGCTGAGCTTGAACCCGTGACCGTGCTGCACGCGTACGCAATGGGTTTGTTCCCAATGCATATTGACTCTGACACCGGTGAGCAGGAACTCGGTTGGTGGTCACCGGATCCGCGCGGAATCCTGCGATTGGATCAAGTAATAGTGTCACGATCTTTGCGCAAATCACTACGAAAGTTCTCGGTAACATTTGACCAAGCTTTTGTGCAGGTCATGCGCGCGTGTTGGCGCATAGGTGGTGAAGGTAATTGGATCACAGACGAGTTCGTGGACATCTACACATATTTACATGAGCGCGGTTTCGCCCACTCGGTTGAAGTGTGGAATGCGGAGAGTGAATTAGTCGGTGGGCTCTATGGAATTGAATTAGGCGGTCTGTTTGCGGGTGAATCAATGTTTCATGTTGAACGTGATGCGTCAAAAGTAGCTCTTGTCTCCATTGTGGAAAAGCTTGCAAGTTATGGTGGCCCCCGGCTCTTTGACGTGCAGTGGCAAACCGATCACCTGGCGTCAATGGGTGTTATCGAGATTGACCGAGACGAGTACCTCGACGAATTAGCGCTGGTGTTGCACACCAAACCCTGCTTCCGACCCTCACCGGAGTTTCCCAGTTCCTGGGAAACTCGGACACTATAGGTGCCATGTTCCTGATTTTTATCCGACTTTCCCAGTTGAGATCCGTCCAGTTCACTCGCCGGATGACTCCGAGGTGAGTGTTGGCAGAATTGGAAGAGTTGGACATAACGGCGGCGAAATGCCCGGGTCTTATCCGACTTTCCCAGGAACTGGGAAAGTCGGGCGTTTCTTGGGTGGGGTTAAGCGGTAACGGTTGCAAGGGCAGCGGGTAATTGCGTTAAGAAAAGATTGATGGTTTCTTCACTGCAATCCTGTGGCAGTGAAATGCGAATACTTGCATCATTGGGTAAGCCAATTGCCTCAAGAACATGTGACGGCATCCGCATATCAGCCGTGCACGCAGAACCACTTGCAACTTGGATTCCCCGTTTGTCTAATTCGGTAACGAGTGCGCCGCCAGCAGCGCCTTTAATGGTGAAGGTAAGAATGTGGGAGAGACGGTCTGTGGGATCCCCGGCACAGGTTAAGTTCATCGAAAATAATTCTGATCGCACGTGATCAATCATTGCCCGATTCGAATCGGCTTGTAGTTGCCATGAAGGCGCGGCTTCGTCCAAAGCAACCGCTGCAGCAACCGCTGCGGGAATATCAGGAAAGCCACCAATCCAACCTCGGTCGGGCGCTTCCTCTGGTCGCCAGCGAAGGTGTGGCATTTTCACGATTATTGCAACTCCTGGTGGGCCACCCCAATCCCGAGCTGGGGCAACTAAGACATCAAAGTCGGTGGGGATACGGTCATGGGTGATTACTCCAGTTGCGTCCCCAACCAGTGGCACACCCGCTTCTCGGCAAGCGGCGAGTGCTTGGGCAAATGGTTGGCGGGTGCCCACCTCGGCATTAGCGACCTGGATGCAGACGAGTGCCGCGCCGGCCGCAAGTTGGGTATCGAGGTCGGCTAGATCAACGGCCCCAGTCTTAAACGCAGGATCTACACGTAATGAGATGACCTCAGCCCCTGGCATGGATCCGGCTGCGCGTAATACCGCCATGGCTTCAACGGAGCCCACCAAAATTCGTGGGGAAATTTTCGCTCGAAGGGGAAAAATCCCGCCGATGGTGGCCCGCACACCATCAGGTCCAGAACCAGCAAAAAAGACATTTGCAGGGGAAACCCCTAAGAAAGTGGCGATACTTGCTCGGGCCGCATCAAGGAGAAGACCTGATGCTCGGCCAGCGTGGTGCATGCGGGCAGGGTCAGACCAGGCTTGGGAAGCGGCCGATTGCCAAGCGGACAAGGTGGCAGGAGTAAGGGGAACTCCGGCAATTGCGTCCAAATAGCCGGGTGCTCGCTCAGTGTTCATTTGCTAAGACTAGTCAGGAATCGGTAGGGGCACGGAATGTGACCTGAGCAACTCTCCTAGAGCCAGATCCTGAAGAGAAAAGCCAGGGTGGGTGCGCTAGTCTCCCTCATGGGGAGCGCGGCAGTTGTTTGACAAGATGTTTAAGTGAATCCAATAGTTAGTAAAGGTGAATTTCACGGGTGTCTGTGAAATATGCGAAGGGTGCATTTGTGGGAATGACGCGTAACTCGAGTGGAAGCCGATTGGGCAAACGTCTGGGGCTTGCCGGGATCGCGGTTACCGGCATGTTGCTGCTTTCCGGCTGCACGGTAAATGAAGCTTTTTTCTTTGACCAGCCAGAGCCAGCCACTGCTGAAGGGGCGATTATCCAGAATCTCTGGACTGGATCCTGGATCGCCGCATGGGGCGTTGGTATTTTGACCTGGGGACTCATGATCTGGTCGATCGTGGCCTACCGTCGCCGGCGGATCAACGAGGTTCCCGAGCAAACCAAGTACAACGTTCCCTTGGAAGTTCTTTACACAATCGTCCCGCTGATCATGGTGATGGGATTGTTTTGGTTTACCGCGCGTGATCAAAGTGAAATTTTGACCCTGGACAACGATCAAAGCCAAACCGTAAACGTGGTTGGTTTCCGTTGGTCGTGGGCGTTTAACTACCTCGATGAAGACGTCTACGCTATTGGAATGCCAGCAGATTCCCAGATAATCTCCGAGGACCCCGCAATTGCGGAGACGCAGATGGCCACTTTGGTTTTACCAGTTGATGAAAAAGTTCGTTTCGAACTAACATCCCCTGACGTGATCCATTCCTTCTGGGTACCCCAGTTCCTTTTCAAAATGGACGTGATCCCCGGCAAGACAAATGCTTTTGAACTCACCCCTGACAAAATTGGTACATTTGTTGGTAAATGCGCGGAACTTTGCGGCACCTATCACTCACAAATGCTCTTCAACGTTAAAGTGGTTGAGCGCGCGGAGTTTGACGAGTACGTCGCCGGCTTACGCGCCGCCGGTCAAACCGGTTTGATCCAAACAGGCCGGTCAAATAGTGATGGACAGCGACCAGGGGAGCGGAGAATATGACAATCCTGAATGATCGCCCAACAACGACTTGGGGTCCTGGTGATTTCGGTCCCAGCACGGTAGATAGCGCGCCCAAGAAAAGTATGGGTAAAGCAGTCGTCAACTGGATTACATCAACCGATCACAAGGTGATTGGCTACATGTACTTGATCACGGCGGTCATGTGGTTCTTCATTGCTGGCCTGATGGCCCTTGCAATTCGCGCGGAACTTGCCGTTCCCGGAATGCAGATTGTTTCCCTTGAGCAGTACAACCAGTTGTTCACCATGCACGGCACGATCATGCTCCTCCTGTTCGCAACACCGCTGTTCATTGGTTTCGGCAATGTGATCATGCCTCTGCAAATCGGTGCACCCGACGTTGCCTTCCCACGTTTGAACATGTTCGCTTACTGGCTTTTCCTCTTTGGGGGCTTGATTGTTGTCTCGGGCTTTTTCACCCCAGGCGGTGCGGCTTCATTTGGTTGGTTTGCCTATGCACCTTTGAGTAACGCGGTTAACTCACCTGAGGTCGGCGCTGATCTGTGGTTACTTGGTTTGGTCTTGAGTGGTCTGGGCACGATTCTGGGTTCGGTCAACTTCATCACAACAATCTTCACCATGCGTGCCCCCGGAATGACCATGTTCCGCATGCCGATCTTCACGTGGACAATCCTGATTACCAGCCTGCTGGCTCTCATTGCATTTCCAGTCTTGGCTGCAGCACTTGCCATGGCGTTCATTGACCGCCAATACGGTGCGGTCGTATTTGCTTCCGAAAATGGTGGTGCGATCCTCTGGCAACATTTATTCTGGTTCTTCGGTCACCCGGAGGTGTACATCATCGCTCTGCCGTTCTTTGGCATGGCCAGCGAGATTATTCCAACTTTCTCGCGCAAGCCAATCTTCGGTTATAAGGGATTGGTCTTTGCGACCATGGCAATTGGTGCACTTTCCGTTGCTGTGTGGGCTCACCACATGTACGTCACCGGTTCGGTGTATCTGCCCTTCTTCGCCGCGACCACCATGCTGATCGCGGTACCCACAGGTGTGAAGTTTTTCGCTTGGATTGGCACCATGTGGCGGGGGTCCATTTCACTTGATACCCCAATGCTGTGGACCATGGGCTTTATGTTCACCTTCCTCTTCGGTGGACTCACCGGAGTTATCCTCGCGGCCCCACCACTTGACTTCCAGGTCTCTGACTCCTACTTCCTGGTAGCGCACTTCCACTACGTGGTCTTTGGCACCGTCGTGTTCATGATGTTTGCTGGTTTCTACTACTGGTGGCCAAAAATGACCGGCAAGATGCTCGACGAGAAACTGGGCAAGATCCACTTCTGGTTGCTCTTCATTGGTTTCCAGACGACCTTCCTGGTTCAGCATTGGCTGGGCGTTCAAGGAATGCCACGTCGCTACGGTGACTACCTACCCGTTGACGGCTTCCAGACGCTCAACATTGTCTCGACTACGGGAGCTGCAATCCTTGGAATCTCCACCCTGTTCTTTATTTGGAATGTGTTCAAGACCTGGAAGACCGCACCCAAGGTGACCGTTGATGACCCCTGGGGTTGGAGCGGTTCACTTGAGTGGGCAACCTCATGCCCACCACCACGTCATAACTTCACGTCGCTGCCCCGCATTCGCTCTGAGCGCCCGGCATTTGATTTACACCACCCGGAGTTAGCCGCTGCGGGTGCTCACAAGGCACCCGCAGCGCCCGTCGCGGTAGGTGAATCTCAGTGAAGATCGAAGGAGGGCTTTTCGGTCTTGCATTCATTTTTTACTCACTTCTCGCTGGAATTTATTGGTACGTCAGTCGTGACGAAATCGGAACTACCGTACTTGCGTTGACCGGTGCCATGGCTTTCTTGGTTGCTTTCTATGCTCTCTACACCTCAAAGCGGGTCCACCCACGTCCCGAAGATCGCCTGGATGCTGAGATTGACGAAGCTGACCCCGAATACGGTTTTTACAGCCCCCACTCGTGGTGGCCACTAGTCGTTGCCCTAGCCACGGTCGCTGTTGTCCTTGGCTTGATCTTCGCTGTCTGGTTGATCGTACTTGGTGTGGCAACCCTGCTGCTGGGCATTGTCGGTTTGCTCTTTGAGTACTACCGTGGGGAATTCGCCCACTAATTGGCGTTTTGGAACCATAAGTTCATCCGCCTCGTCGTATCCTTGTATTGTCCATTTATCAAGACGCACAAACCACACATCACTACGAGCACATGTGGAGGGTGAATGTTTCCCCGCAGCAACGGCCGGGCACTCGCAGTGGTCCCCATTTGCATCGGCGCCGGCGTTCTCCTACTCGCTGGCTGCACCACAACCTTGTCGGTGACCACGGCAACCACCGATCCAACCCCTGTGGTGAGTATCGCCGCGGCGCCACAAAGCGGTACCGACATTGACCCGGACACCCAGGTGATTGTGGAAGCAGAGCTCGGGCGACTCACCCAAGTTTCTGTCCTTGGCCCTGACGGTGAAGTCCCCGGAATTCTCTCTGAAGACGGATCCCGCTGGACGGCTACGGGCGCCCCACTTGATTACTCGGCGACCTACACGATCGCCGCTCAGGCAGCTGATGCCCGCGGGCGAGTGAAAACAATGGACTCGAGTTTTTCCACGGTCGAACCAGATAAATTCTTTAAAGCAGAAGTGTCACCAAGTGCAGGGGAAGTTGTGGGTGTTGGTGAGCCGATCGTGGTTAGCTTCAATAAAAAAGTAGAGAACAAAGCTGAAGTTGAGGCGGCACTCACTGTCCGCACCAGCGGACCGGTTCTTGGCGCGTGGGCGTGGCGAGACAACCGCACGGTTGAATTCCGCCCGAAGGCACTGTGGCCCGGGGACATGGACGTTGAAGTTGATCTCAATCTCACTGGGGTGCAAGCAAAGCCGGGTGTTTTTGGTAGAGCCAATACAACGGATGCATTTTCATTTCGACCCTCAATGGTGAGCGTGGTTGATGCAGATACTTTCACCATGGATGTCTACCAGGCCGGTGAATTGGTGCGGACCATTCCGGTCACAACCGGTAAGCCCGGTTTTGAAACCCGCTCGGGGACAAAAGTTTTGATCACTAAAGAGCGCTCACGAGTCATGGATGCAGCAACGGGTGGCACCGAAGAAGACGACCCGGAGTATTACCGGGTGACCGCCGAGTACGCCATGCGCATGACCTATTCAGGGGAGTTTATGCACGCGGCCCCCTGGAGCACGGGAAGTCAGGGCAGCGCGAATGTTTCCCACGGTTGTGTGGGTATGAGTACTGCGGACGGAGAATGGTGGTGGAATCACAACGATATCGGTGACGTTGTAATTGTGGAAAACACTCCGATCACTCAAGGTGATGACGGCAATGGTTTAACGGTGTGGAATGCCCCGTGGGATGAGTGGCTAGCAAAGTCGCTTACCGGACCTCAGTTCACGAAGCCGCTGAATTTGGTGCCTGCACCTCAGAAGTCGGTCGACGTTCAAACAGTTGCGTCCGCCGTAAACTCCTAACTTTTGCCGAGCGCGGGTCAACACTTAGGCTAGGTATGTGGGACATTTGCACAGCGCAGTGAAAAAGCCGATCAGATCCAAGTTGATCGTGGTTTTGGTAATCACCCTGTTTACCATGATCGTTCAAGTCGTTGGTGCATATCTCAGTAATAGTGTGGCGTTGCTTGCCGATGCCGGTCACATGTTCACCGATGTCACGGGTCTGGCAATTTCAGTAGTTGCTATTTCGCTGGCTACCAAGGCGGTCACTGACCGGCAGTCGTTTGGCTGGTTCAGGCTGGAGATCCTGGCTGCAGCATTTAATGCGATCTTGCTTTTAGGTCTGGGCGCATTTATTACCTATCAGGCAATTATTCGATGGAACTCGGTCACCCAGATTGAGGTCGTTCCCATGATTGTCTTTGCCTCGATCGGCCTGCTCGCTAACCTGATAGGACTTACGCTTTTACGTGCGGACTCCAAGGAGAGCCTCAATGTCAAAGGTGCTTACCTTGAAGTTCTGAGCGACACTTTCGGTTCCTTCGCCGTGATCATTTCAGCGATCATCATTGCCCTCACAGGCTGGGAGCGAGCTGACATTATTGCCTCGCTCCTTGTCGTTGCTTTGATTGTTCCCAGGGCTGGCCAACTACTGCGAGAGAGCGCGAGTGTGCTTTTGCAATCAACCCCCAAAAACATTGACGTCGCCCACGTCAGCGATCACCTTCTGTCAATGTCCGAAGTCAAAGAAATCCATGACCTGCATGTGTGGACTCTGACCTCAGGAATGCCAGTCCTGTCGGTGCATGTTGTTGTGCGTGACAGCGTTTTTGAGCAGGGACGCTCGGGTGAGATCCTCCAACAACTTGGTAAATGCCTCAGCCACCACTTTGATGTTGATCACTGCACATTCCAACTTGAACCACTAGGTCACAAAGCGAATGAAAGAGTGATTCACGAAACCATTACGGGTAGGCCGTTAAGTACCGCGGTCCCACCTAGTGGATCTACGTGATCGACGCTCACCAAAACATTCACATTGAAATCGGTCCATCCGTGCGGAATACAAATGCAACCGCGCGAAACGGTGTCACTGACCGCTAACGCAATGGACAACGTGCCCGAAGCACTGCTCACCGAAATCAGGTCACCGTCACTCCTACCCAATTCGGCCGCATCAAGTGGGTGCATCTGTGCCGTGGGTTGATTAGAGCCACCCTGCAGGTTCTCAATATCTTTCATCCAGGAGTTGTTGCTGGCCAATTGACGCCGGCCAATCAGTAAATATTCCCCGGCCCGCGCGCTTTTCGGCGCGGTGTGCAAAGCAGCACCGGCTGTGGCCAACGCCGAAATAAGTACGTGCGGGGTCAGTTCAATTAGACCGCTAGGGGTCCGCAAAACTTCCGGCAAGCGAGATGTCAATGGTCCCAGGTCAATTCCGTGTGGTGCATCGATTACATCTTGCAGGGTCAGACCGTGGGGACCGCTACGAAACCGAATATCAAGAATTCGATCGACTCCGCGACGCGGGGCAACTGAATCGAGCACCGCCTGAACGCTCTCGCCGTGTAAGCGTGATGCAGGATCACTCACCGCTTGTTGGGCTACCGCCCCAGCCAGAATGTCATCCATTGAATCGGCATCCAGCTCGTTACCCGTATTAATCCCAACCGCGATCCCGGCCAGGGTCAGCAACACGTCTGCTTCACCCATTTCACCCTCTGGAACGGGAAGTACTGCGGGGGAGTAACGCGCTTGATTGCGAACGGCCAAGTTATTGAAAACCACGTCGTGGTGCGGACGGGTCAAAGGTGAAGAAACTGGAAGTACGACATCTGCCAGGGCGTTGGTTGCCGTCAGATAAGGGTCAACCGAGACCATGAAGTCTAGCGATTCAAAGGCCGCGCGGAGTCGATCACTGTTGGGAGTGGAGACGAGTGGATTGCCACCAATAACAAACATGACGCGAATGTGATCACCGGTCTCTGGATCAGGAGTATCGATTTCCTCGGCCAAAGCCGCGGTCGGGAATTCACCCAGCACACTTGGCAAACCGCGGACACGAGTGCGTCGGCGTCCAGGAATGCTCACCCCATGACCAACACCGGAAGTCCCTTCCGTTGATGGCCCACCAGCGGCAGGAAGGGCGAACATCACGCCTCCGGGTTTATCAAGGGAACCAATCGCAATATTGATCACGTCAATCAACCAGGACGCGACCGTCCCCATGGGCAGCATGACGCCTTCAAGACTTAGTCCTGAAGTTGTTGTTCCCATCCGGCCGTAAACCGCAGCACTTGGTGCCGCGGCAAGCTCCCCGGCAATGCGGCGGGTGACTTCAGCGTCGATCCCAGTGATCCCGGCGACTGCCTCAGGGGTGAAAGACGTAAGTGCGATCACCAGAGCATCAAGATCCTCCGGGTTAATCCAAGCCGTTGCGGCGCCGAAGTCGGGACTTCCTTCAACAACGAGTACGTGGGCAAGGGCCGCCAGCCATAGGGCGTCACTGCCGGGGCGAATCCCTAAGTGCTCATCGGCAATGTCCGCGGTACGAGTGCGAATAGGGTCAACGACCACCAATCGACCACCGCGTTTCCGCAGTGCGCGCAAACGGCCCGGGAAGTCCGCCGCGGTCAACATCGAACCATTTGAGACAACGGGATTTGCGCCGAGCACCAGAAAGTAATCGGTGCGATCAATATCAGCCAATGCGATGGAAAGTGCGGTACCAAACATCAAAGCCGACGCAACCTGCTTGGGCATTTGATCAACCGTGCTCGCCGAAAAACGCTGCGACGTCCCCAAAGCCTTAATCAGTGCGGGCAACATGAATGCACCCGAAAGCGAGTGCACATTCGGATTCCCCAGGAACAGACCGACCGACTCTGGGCCGTGGTTTCGAATAACCGATCCCAGTCGTTCCCGAACGACGTCAAATGCCTGCTCCCACGTCGCCGGCACTAATTCGCCGGATTCATCGCGCACCATGGGAGTGCGCAACCTGGTTGGATCTGCATCCACCTCGCCGAAGGCTACGCCTTTGGGGCAGATATAGCCGTGACTAAACATATCTGATTTGTCGCCGCGCGAAGAAATAACAGATGACCCGGAGATGACCAACTCCAGACCGCAGTTCGCCTCGCATAAGGGGCAGATCCGCAGCGCGGTGCGTTCGGCTTCAACAGGCATGCGAACAAGACTGCCATGAAATTCGTGATCCTGTACAGACAAAGAGGTGGAATTACTGTTGCGTCATCACAATCTCGCTCGCGCCAGAAGACAGCGTGAGGATCGAACCTTCCAGCGTGTAATTGGGATTCGCGGAAAAGAACTCGCTGAGCTGCTGGTCCTGAGCCATCAGGGTGTCTTCGCAGGCCATCATGGTGGAGACCAAACCAGGTGGAACCACTTCAACAGTGTCACTCGCTAGAGTCGCCACGCCGATCATGGTGTTGCAGCCGGCAACCACGGCGATTCCCGTGTCCGTGAACGTCAATGCGATCTGACCGCCCTGGGCCACAGGAGTCGAGGTGCCATCAACCGTGATCGAGTCGGCGACGAACGAGCGCCCCTGCAGATCAATGGGAGTGCTACTACTACATCCAGCGGTGAGAACACCAACTGCAATCAAAGGAAGTAGGAACAGTCGCAGTCTCTTCATTTCCTGATGGTAAGCCCAGGACGCCGCAGGACGCGATCTAGTAGGTAATCCTCTAGCGTTGGGGCCCTGGTGGATAACTTCAAAGTGCTTGTGAGATCACGTTTCTGTGTGCTTGAATCATCTTCTATAAGACGATAAGGGGTTGCCGTGACAAATGTCCTTGACGAACAAATTGAGACTCAGGATCCAGCCATCCCATGGATGAAATCATTCGCCTCGGCATTGGAGGGAAGGGATGGAGCGCAGGTAGCCGAGCTATTCGGCGAGGATTGTTACTGGCGAGATTTGGTTTCCTTCACGTGGAATATGACGACGGTTGAAGGTCGCGAGGAAATTGCCAAGTTAGTTGACGCTACCTGTTCGCATGTGCAGCCCCGAAATTTTGTGGTCACCGACTCGTCAACGACGGATGGAGTTACCGACGTCTGGTTCACCTTTGAAACAGTGGTGGGTCGCGGATCAGGTCTCATGCGAATTAAAGGTGGCAAGGCGTGGACCCTTTTGACCGCATTGGACGAATTGAAGGGATTTGAAGAGAATCGGGGGGATCGCCGCCCTCGGGGTGCCGATCATGGCGCCGTTCGTAATCGCTTGAGTTGGAAGGAAACTCTCGAACGGGAATCTCAAGAAATGGGCGGGA
>JBDNFH010000048.1:0-4291 GCA_041689915.1 Candidatus Nanopelagicales bacterium
ATCCGCGTGGGACGTCATTGTGGGCGTGCAGAGGCGGACGATAAATAACACAAGGAGGCGACATGTCCCGCTCGGCAGAAAAAATCAGAGCACAGATTAAAGCCCGGGATAAAGCCCAGAAATTGCTACGCGAAGCGATTTTTGAAAACATCATGGAAACCGCTTCCAGCTCGGGTATCACAAGTATGTGTTTCAGTCGCTCCGACAACTATTACTACAAAGGCAACTTAGAAGTGGCGTCCAAGCGATTAGACGCGCTCGACGATATTTACCGAGACAACCTTAACGGATTCGGCATTCAAGCCACCTGGAAAGAAGGTGAAGGATGGAGACAGAAACAAACAAAGTAAACTGGGGAACTCAAAACATCCCCGAGACGTTATGGATTAAGCCAGAGCAGCAATACAGAACCCGGGAAGGTTATCGGGTAATCGGCCTTGAGGTGAAACTACATAACAGCACAGGACACGAAGTCACGTATCCCGTCAAGGGAGCGATAACTAAAGAACGGCAAGGATCGGGACCACGATATAGTATCTGGTCACTTGATGGTCGCGCTAATGTGCTTGCCAATAAGGGCCACCGGGATGATCTGATTCCCTGCGACCTGCAGATTTCTGAAAAGGGGATTCCTAAGCATTGGAATCGTATCCTGAAAACAATCTTAGAAGGAAACTCAAATGATAAATCGAGCGAGACGGGTGAGGAAACTAAAGTACCAAGTCAAAAGGCTGGTACAGAAGCAGAAAAATCTGGCAATCCGGAAAGCAATTAAGCACGACAGTAAACCGATTACTGCGAGGTCGTTGAAACTGTTATCGTTAAAGAAAGCCTAATTTAATTATGCCTAAAATAAAACAAAAAATGGAACACATTGCGTTCCAGATGCACCCGAAGTTGTTGTACGACATTATCTGTCGGCAGGCAGGTACACTGTCCAAAGCAATCTTAGAGGGAGTGATGAATTCTGGGGACGCCGAAGCCACCGAGTGCCGCATCACCGTCACCAACAACCAAGTCATTATCGTGGACAATGGTAGAGGAATAAAGGAACGCGAACAGATTGAAAAATGGTTTGCCACCTTCGGTCAGCCACACACCGAAGAAGAGAAAAAGAAGTGGGGTGCATTCCGTATGGGTCGAGGGCAAATGTTTGCCTTCGGTGTCAACACATGGAAAACCGGAACGTTCCGCATAGCCGTGGATTTCAAAGATTGTTCGGAGGGTCAAGCGGGTTTCGATCTGTTTGAAGGCCAAACAGCGTACGAAGGTTGTTGTATCCGTATTATCCTCTATGAAAAACTACTCCCGTCCGAGCTAGCGGAGACGGAGAGAACGTTACGTCAATGGTGTAAGTACACGCCATTCAATGTGTACCTCAACGATTCGCTAATCTCCACCGATCCTGAAACCCTCGAATGGGATTACACGTTACCGGAGGCTTACATCAAGTTGCAAAAGACCGGCGAGCTGTCGATCTATAACCTCGGTGTCCATACCATGGACATGTCTAACCGTCGATTTGGTACAGGCGGAAATGTTGTCAGCCGAAAACAACTTAAAGTAAACTTCGCGAGAAACGATGTGCAGTCTGATTGTCCGGTCTGGAAGAAAGTGAAACCTCTAATCGATCAGTACGCGACGGCTAGAAACCTGAAATCGAAATCGCTCGACGAAGGGTCGCGTAAGCGGCTAGTTGATCAAGCACTGCGTTGTGAGCTGCCGTGGGTGGATTTCTGTGAGCAGCGAGTACTGACTGCAGTCAATGGGCGACAATATAGCCCCAGGCAAGTCAGCGAAAGCAGCTACAAGTACGGGAACAGGATCAGCGCAGCCCCTAAAGGGCATCCGTTGGGAGACAAGCTGTTTCAGCAGAAAGTTGCGTTTATCTTAGCGGATGAAACGCTGGAACGGTTTGAAATAGAGTCAGTGAACCAGCTGGTTAATCTGTTAAAGGTAATTTCACCGAAATACGGACCTGACATGTTATACGAGCTGACACCGTGTAATTTTCATGAATTGACTGCCGGGATGACCAGCGATTACTTACTTCTAGACAAGGAGGATCTGCGACCGAACGAACTGGTCTGGCTGCGACTCATCGAGACTTACAAGTACAATCTTCGCTTAGACGGCGAAGATTTTGAATACAAGACCGATGTCCAAGAAAATTCACCCTGCGGTCGTAGAATGTGTATCGGTCACTCGGATCAAGCTGACGGTTGGACAGATGGTTCAACCTTCGTGGCGATCGCCAGAAGTTTTCTGGCTAAACAGAATTTCAATACCATGGGGATTCACAACGTCGGGAACCTGTTGCTTCATGAGTTTTGCCATGACAATTTAGATACTGCAGAACACGAACACGGTGTCGAGTTTTACCAGCTGTTCCATGATAGCTCGGAATCGATTGGTCGTTTTGTTTCCGAGGCTATGGCGAACATGGACTCGATTCTCCAAGCTGAAGGGCGAAAGCTCAATAAGCAGTGCTTGCGATGGCTAGACCAAATCAGTCGTGTCACCGAAGCTGAGCGGGAGTTCGATGTAACGAAGGCGTCCAATGCAGCGATTACCAAATTAAAAGACCAGCACGGCGTCTAGTGTCTAACATTTAAGAAGGAAAGTAAATATGCAAATCGAAGGACACATTGTACCTTACGGTCCTCGCGTAACAGTAGACGAGTTTTTTACGCATTTCGACGAAAGCAGTCACGATATATTAAAGGCTATGCTTATAGATCAAGGACGGCTGCTGGCGTGGACTGGGCAAGGGCCTATCGGTATGGGTTTACCTTTACTGTGCACGGCACAGCCCGCAAGCAAGAATCCAGTGGACTCCTCGTTAATTGACAACCAACGTCGTAAAAACCCGAAAGGTTACACTAGCGTTGCGTTCTTCTGTCAGCGAGACGAGCCAGTCACACCGCTGGAGCTCTGGGGGAGCTTCGGAGACGGACGCGGAGACTTCATGGGCTTCATCATGCCAAATGCTGAAGAAACCTTTGATGAGTGGCATGAACGCCTCGACGACGAGGGAGAATCGCTGGAAGCGTATGGGGACACCTTATTTCTGTTCCTGATTCGCGAGCTTGGTAGCCCAGAATGGGTGTCCAACGATCGGCGTGAGTGCATACGGTTAGTTAAAGCCGCGATCTCCGATCTGAATGTAGTGCTTCGCGAGCTAGAAAGTAAGTTAGAATAATGCCATTTGAAGAGAAAACTTGGGAGTGGGCAACTAACCCCGAAGACTCTGGACCAGGCTGCGCCCCAATCGAGGGGTATGTTTGCGGCAAAGACGACGCTTGGCGGGCTGCAGTGCTCGAACGTTTAGAAGACACCGAGAAGTGGCCCCAGGTCGAGTTCATTGTATTCGCGCAGAACGCCGACTTGTCTTCATCCGAACTGGGGAGCTATAACGTGGTGCTTTCAGGCGCTGAATGCACGTGGAAAGCTGAACACATTGCTGAGTTGAAAGTGAACTCCAATCTATACTGGTTAGGGGGGGATCTTCCTAGCCGCAGACTGTACCCTCAATGGTACATCAGCCGCGAATCCCATTTCAAAATAAAAGATAAAAATAAAAAGGATGTCACAATTGAATAACAAATTCGAAGTTGAATGTGCGGGTGTCACGGTCACTTGCAACTGCGAGGGGCTAGAACAGGCAGTTGCTGCCGTCTCTGGTAACCATAACCAACGACGAGCTGCAATCGCTGATAATAAGCAGTGCTTGCGATGGCTAGACCGAATCGGTAGTGTCGTCGAAGCTGAGCAGGAGTTCGATGCAACGAAGGCGCCCGATGCAGCGATTATCGAGCCTACGCGGAAGAAGCTCAAAACCAGTAAGAAAAAACAGTCGCAGTTTAAGAAGCTGCTGCGGACGATGAATACCACTGATTTAACGTTTGATGTAGTGTCTCAGCTCTACGCTGCAGAAAAACATACACTCAAGTTTAACGAGTTCAAAGGCGATTTACTTTCCCGTCAGAAGCTGCACCGCGTCGCTGCGCTCATTAACAAAAGATGTGTGACACTGGGCCTGCCCCAGGTGATTTTAACCTCTAACGTCGAAACTAATAGTACCTCCGGGCGGGGCTTTATATTGTTATCAGACTATGCCGAATACTTGAAACACCTGTGGTCGTGTGCATAACAACGGCAGGCTGAGAAAATCTGATCAACTCGTGACCATAGCCGACAGCATTTTTGCTGTCGGCTTATTGTTTGACTCTGAAAGGCTTTATTGATGACGAATGCACCTTACGAAAAATCCCAGATCGACCGTACTCAT
>JBDNFH010000049.1:0-21244 GCA_041689915.1 Candidatus Nanopelagicales bacterium
ATCGCGTTACCCATGTTTACCGATCCACTCACCAGTGTTGTTGTCCCCCCGTCGGCGTGGGGTGAGATCAGGTTATGTTGGGATAGGCAAAACCGTTCCTGGTACCTGCATGTCGCGTACAAAACGCAGGCTTTCACCGCCCTGCCGCAAGGCGGTCTTCTTGACCCGAACACGGTTGTGGTCGCGATTGACCCCGGGATTATTAACCCGGTAACTATCGCGGTCCCCGACGGTGCCGGCGGGTTCGATGTCACCGTAGTGAACGGGCGTTCAATCCGTGCGATGAAACGGTTACGGAACAAGAAAATAGGGGAACTACAGAAACTCACATCACGTTGTAAGAACGGTTCCCGCCGGCATAAACAACTCGTCGCGGCCCAGAAACGAGTGAAAGCCCGAACAGAGCGTCAAGTACGTAACGCTAACCATCACGTTTCGAAAATCACCGCCGATGTTATTCGTGACGCCGCCGTCGATAAAACCACGGGGGAAATCAGGCCCGTCGCGATAGCGATGGGAGACGTGCGTGGGATCGAATCACGAACGAAACAGAAACGCAGCGCGAACCGTCACCAACGCCAGCGACTCTCCCAATGGTCACGCGGTCAAACCGACCGGATGCTTGAATACAAAACCGGTATCACCCTCAACTACGTCAACGAACGTAACACCACTAAAGGCTGCCCACTATGCCTTAACATCAAAAAATCTTCCCCCAAAGGACGCACCTACAACTGCACCAACCCAGACTGCCGCGCCCGATACCATCGGGACGCAGTCGGGGGCGTGAACATTCATTCACGCTCCGTCAACGCCGACGGGAACATCCGTCCGGGACCACGACCAGACCAAATCCGGGTCACGTATCAGCGAGCACTCCCAAAGCCCCCAAAGGTCAAGGCTGTGCCTGCTGTAGAAGCCCACGAACAGGGCCCCCGCCACGCGGGTGTTACTGACCGAAACTCAACGCCCCAAACCGCATAGGCCGCAAGCGGAGTGCCGCCACCACGGGGCACTCACGAGCAGAATCAGAGAAGCCCCTACCTAAGCGCAAGCGCAGGGAGGGGAGAGTTCACGCGTCTTCGGAGAGAACGACTTCAACGCCACCGGTGATTCCGACCGTGAGGTTGTAGAGGATGGTGAACAGTCCAGCGAGAGCTGAAATTAAAACTATTTCAACCGAGGCGAGAATTAATGTTGCACCGATCACTTGACCAAACCCAAGGGAAGTAATCAGATCAAGACCGCTTGTGCTTCCTACAACGTCGGTCACAGTTCCCGAGAGTGACTCGATCACACCCGTGCGGTCAAGAATGAACCACACGGCAGTGACCGCGACAACAAGAATAATTCCAATTGCTAGGGAGAGAATGAAGGCCGCTTTGGTCACCGACCAGGGATCAAACCTGGATACGTAAAGGCGTGCCCGCCGCGGACCCCCGGTCACTCGCGCCCCTGACCTTCGACTTCTTCCACAACTTCAGTGGTTTGTGTTGATTCCGTTGCTTCAACACCTTCAACACCTTCAACACCTTCAACACCTTCAACACCTTCAACACCTTCAACACCTTCAACACCTTCAACACCTTCAACAAATTCTTCACCCTCACTGATTTCTTCTTCGTCATCCACTTCGGTGCCTTTGGCAACGGCCACGACACTGGTGTCATCACCTAGGCGCATCATGCGAACACCCATGGTGTCTCGACCTGAGGCGCGAATTTCGTCAACCTTGGTTCGAATAACAATGCCGTTTGATGCAATGGCGAAGATCTGATCAGTTTCCGAGCAGACCATGGCGCCGACGAGTTCACCGCGCTCTTCGGGGAGTTTCATTGCCCGAACACCCTTGATTCCACGTCCCTTTGCGGCCCATTCGTCAACCGAAGTTCGCTTGGCGAATCCACCGTCGGTGATGGTGACCACGAAAGTTCCTGGAGTGACAACATCCATGGACAACAGTGCGTCGTCGCCACGGAATCGCATTCCGATTACACCACCGGTTGCCCGACCCATGGGCCGCAGGGTGGCGTCATTAGCTGTGAAGCGAGCGGAGAGACCTTTCTTAGAAACCAAGAGTAGGTCGTCAGTTACTGACACGAGACGTGCTCCAATGAGTTCGTCACCCTCATGCAGATTGATCGCTTTGATTCCACCTTGACGGTTGGTGTCGTACTCACTCAAACGAGTCTTCTTCACCATACCGGCCTTTGTCGAGAGTACAAGGTAGTCACTTGCCGCGTAGTCCGGAATTGCAAGGACTTGAGCAATAGTTTCATCGGGTTGGAATGCCAACAGGTTGGCAACATGTTGTCCCCGGGCATCGCGTCCAGTTTCCGGTAGTTGGTATGCCTTTGCGCGGTAGACCCGACCAAGGTTGGTGAAGAACAAAATCCAATGGTGGGTGGTACTGATAAACATGTGCTCAACGACGTCGTCTTGGCGTAGGTTTGCACCCTTGACTCCACGACCACCGCGGCGTTGGGAGCGGTAAAGATCACTGAGAGTCCGCTTGGCGTATCCACCGGAAGTGATGGTGACAACAACGTCTTCAACTGCAATCAGATCCTCGTCGGTGACGTCACCGTCCCAGGCGACAATTTCGGTCCGGCGTTCATCGCCGAATTTGTCGGAGATTTCCGTGAGCTCGTCACTGACTATTGTTCGCTGACGCTGATCTGATGCCAAGATGTCGTTGTAGTCGGTGATTTTGGTCATGAGTTCTTCGTATTCGTCAATAATCTTTTGACGTTCCATGGCGGCAAGACGACGTAACTGCATGTCCAGGATTGCGGTCGCTTGGATCTCGTCGATCTCAAGCAGGTTAATCAATCCGGTGCGGGCATCATCAACTGTTGCACTCGCACGAATTAATGCAATGACAGCGTCAAGGGCATCAAGTGCTTTGAGGTAACCACTAAGAATATGGGCCCGCTCTTGCGCTTTACGTAGACGGAAGCGGGTGCGTCGCTGAATTACTTCAATTTGATGTAGCACCCAGTAACTCAGGAACTGTTCCAATGTCAAAGTGCGTGGAACTGAGTCAACAAGTGCCAACATGTTGGCACCGAAGTTGTCTTGAAGTTGAGTGTGCTTGAACAACTGATTGAGCACGACCTGGGCAACTGCATCACGTTTGAGTTCAATAATCAAACGCATACCGGTACGTGATGAGGAGTCATCGCGTACGTCAGAGATCCCGGTGAGTTTTCCGTCGCCAACCAGTTCCGCAATGCGAAGGAGGAGGTTGTCGGGGTTTACTTGATAGGGCAATTCGGTGACAACCAGAATTTGGCGGCCACGTTTGTCCTCGTCAACCGTAACCACCGCGCGCATGGTGATCGAGCCGCGGCCCGTACGTTGGGCGTCTTCGATTCCCTTACGGCCAACAATCAGTGCACCGGTTGGGAAATCTGGTCCCTTGATCAATTCCATGAGTGCGGTTTGACGTTCTTCAACCGTTGACTCTGGGTTGGAAAGCAACCATTGGGCACCGGCTGCGATTTCCCGGAGATTGTGCGGTGGAATATTGGTGGCCATGCCGACCGCAATACCCGAGCTACCGTTCACTAAAAGGTTAGGGAATCGACTGGGTAGAACAGTTGGTTCAAGGGTGCGACCGTCGTAGTTCGGCTGGAAATTCACGGTATCTTCGTCGATATCCCGCACCATTTCCATGGCAAGGGGTGCCATACGGCACTCGGTATAACGCTGTGCTGCCGGGGGATCGTTACCCGGTGAACCAAAGTTTCCTTGGCCTTGAACAAGTGGGTAACGCAGTGACCACGGTTGGGCTAAGCGAACGAGTGCGTCGTAGATCGCAGTGTCACCGTGTGGGTGGAAGTTACCCATGACGTCGCCGACCACGCGGGCGCTTTTGGAAAAGTTGCGATCAGGGCGGTAGCCACCGTCGTACATTGCGTAAAGAACGCGGCGGTGAACCGGCTTGAGTCCGTCGCGCACGTCGGGCAATGCGCGGGACACGATTACCGACATGGAGTAATCAAGATACGAGCGTTGCATTTCAGTCTGTAAGTCAACCGGTTCAATCCGGCCGTGGCTACTGACTTCTTCTACTACTTCAATGTCGTCTGACACGTTGTTCTCCGTTACTTAGTTGCTTGATTAAATGTCGAGGAAGCGAACGTCGCGGGCATTTTGCTGAATAAAGTTTCGGCGGGACTCAACGTCTTCGCCCATGAGCACACTGAACATTTCATCAGCTTGCGCTGCGTCGTCGATTGTTACCTGCAAAAGGACCCGCTCAGCAGGATTCATTGTGGTGTCCCACAACTCGTCCGCATTCATTTCACCTAGGCCCTTGTAGCGCTGAATTGACTCTTCTTTCGGAAGGCGCTTGCCCGCTGCAAGGCCCGCTTCCATGAGTGCATCTTTTTCCCGATCGGAGTAAGCAAAGTCAGCGGTTTCACGTGACCACTTTATTTTGAACAGTGGAGGTTGGGCCAAGAACACGTGACCGCTTTCAACAAGTGGCCGCATAAAGCGGAACAGGAAGGTGAGTAGCAATGTGCGGATATGTTGGCCGTCAACGTCAGCGTCAGCCATGAGGACAACCTTGTGGTAACGCAACCGGTTGAGGTCGAATTCCTCTTGGATACCGGTACCAAAAGCTGAGATCAATGCTTGTACTTCAGTATTTTGAAGTACTTTGTCGATCCTGGCTTTTTCTACGTTAATAATTTTTCCGCGAATTGGGAGAATTGCTTGGGTACGTGGATCACGGCCTTGGCGTGCTGAACCGCCAGCGCTGTCACCTTCCACAATAAAGACTTCACACTCTTCTGGTTCTCGGCTGGAGCAGTCAATCAACTTTCCGGGCATGCCCGCGCCACCGAGTAGTCCTTTTCGGTTTCGGGCAAGGTCACGTGCTTTACGGGCCGCAATGCGCGCGGTTGCTGCGTTTATCGATTTACGTGCGATCTCTTTACCCTCCGCAGGGTTTTGTTCAAACCAGGCACCGAGTTGGTCGTTGACAACTTTTTGAACAAATGCCTTCATCTCGGTATTACCAAGTTTGGTTTTAGTCTGACCTTCAAACTGTGGTTCAATAAGTTTTACACTCACAATCGCGGTAAGTCCTTCGCGGATATCTTCACCGGATAGATTTATGTCTTTCTCTTTGAGAATATTCCACTCGCGGGAGAACTTGTTAACAAGTCCAGTAAGTGCGGTACGAAAACCTTCTTCGTGGGTTCCACCCTCAGTCGTATTAATGGTGTTTGCAAAGGTGTATACCGACTCGGCATAGGAGTTATTCCACTGCATTGAGATCTCAGCACTGAGGGTTTTGTTCTCACTCTCAGCTGTCAGCTCAATAACAGTGGGGTTTGCGATTCCTTTACTTGCATTGATGTGTCGAACGAAGTCGGAGATTCCGCCGTCATACATGTACTCCACATGGCGAACCGCTTCAACTACCTCGGTTGGGTTTTCTGCGTCAACGACTGCAACTGAACCTGGTCGTTCGTCGGTGAGTTCCAACTTCAGGCCGCGGTTAAGGAAGGCCATTTCTTGGAAACGACGGGCAAGGGTTGTGAAGTCGTAGGTGGTAGTTTCAAAAATCTCACCGTCGGCCCAGAAAGTAACCGTGGTTCCGGTGCGGTCGGTTTTCTCACCTTTGTCTAGTGGAGCGACAGGTGCTCCGTACTTGTAGTGCTGGCGGTACACATTTCCGTCACGGTGAATTTCGACTGCAAGGTCGGTGGAGAGTGCGTTCACCACGGAGACACCCACACCGTGTAGGCCACCGGAGACCGTGTAGCCGCTACCACCGAATTTTCCACCAGCGTGTAAAACGGTCAAAACAACTTCAACCGCTGGTTTTTTCTCAATGGGATGCTCGTCAACGGGGATCCCGCGGCCGTCGTCTATTACCCGAATGGCGCCGTCCGGCATGATCGTCACCGAAATTTCCGTGGCGTAACCCGCTAAGGCTTCGTCTACGGCATTGTCGACAACTTCGTAGACCAGGTGATGTAGGCCACGCTCACCGGTTGAGCCGATGTACATGCTGGGGCGTTTACGTACCGCGTCAAGGCCCTCTAGAACCTGGATCGCACTGGCGTCATAGGTCATTTGGGCACTCCTGGGAATGGGACTATTAAGGACAACTAACAAGACTAAGTCTACCCTGAAGTTCTGACATCACCTAGCCTGAAAAGGCCTAGCGGGCCATAAATGCGCCCAGTGACCCCCTAGTCGCTAGTTGATGTACGAAATGATGGGAAACATCCGTCCCTTTTCGCGCTAGGGGTCAAATTTGGCTATTTAAGTCAAAGTCCTAGGACTAGCCGTAGGTGTCACGTGGTCCCCTACCGGCCACATGCCATGCTCCCTTTTTCCACGAAGGACCTTGTGGGCCATAGATTGAGATCTTGACCACCACTCCAACACCTACCTCACCGGAAATTTTGGCCATGATTTGGTTCTGGAGCATGCGCAACTGGGTTGCCCAAGCGGTTGATTCAGCCGTTAGCCGCAAGGTTCCGTCTTCAAAGCCAGCGGGGACACAATGCTCGGCTATGTCAGCCCCAACAATCTGGGCCCAGGAATTCAGTAATTTAGCCATTGAGGTTTCTTGTTCCCAACCATTTTCGATAACTAATTTGTCCAGCGCACTACCCAGGAGTTCGGGATCGCGTCCACTTCTCGTGCTTTTACGTGTCTTTTTTGTCGGTGCACCTTTTGTCGTTCGACGTAGTAGTCGATCTGCCGCTTGGGCTTGCTCCTCCGGCGAGACGTCTTCACTCATTGGATTCACCGCCTTCGGCAACTACTGATCCCAATGAAACATGAAAACGGGCTCCACCGAGTTCAATTGGTACGTCTGACTCCACGGCGGCAGTAATGAAAACTTGTGGTGCATTTTTGGTCAACTCTAAAATTGTGGCGCGCCTCATTACATCAAGTTCAGCAAAGACGTCGTCGAAAATAAGTATGGGTTCAATTCCGTCCGCTCTCAATACATCGGCACTTGCAACACGAAGTGCTAATGCCGCGGACCAGCTTTCACCATGGGATGCGTAACCTTTGAGTGGCAACTCACCTAGTCCGATAAAGAGTTCGTCCCGGTGTGGACCAACTAATGTGATGCCACGAATGAGTTCATCTTTTTTCCGGGCAGCTAACTGTTCCAGTATTTGATCCTGGATATCATTTTGAGTGAACGCTTCAATCTCAGCATCGGGTAAATACTTGGATTGGTAGGTGAGAAATATTTTCGATGTACTAACGGCTTGTTCCCCACCACTAATTGAGTGATACCTATTACGAATATGCGGTTTTAAGTCACTAATGAATCGAATCCGGGTGTGAGTAATTTCAGCGCCAAGTTGCGCAAGTTTCTCATTCCACACGTCAAGGGTGCTATCAATATTCTCGCGGTTAGATGATTTTAAAAGTGCGTTGCGTTGACGTAGTACTTTTTCATAGTCTGACTTAACACCCATGAATCGTGGTATTCGTTGAATCAGGGTTTGATCCATAAAACTTCGACGTTCACCTGGATCACCCTTAACCAATGCTAAGTCCTCCGGTGCGAACATGATCACTCGAACAATTCCTAAAATATCTCGCACACGTGGAAGTGGGGAACGATTTAGTTTTGCTCGGTTGGTTTTACCTGGTGTAATTTCAATATCAATTGCAACAGTACGATCCGCTTCATTAATCCGCGCACGAATGACGGCTGATGTTTTCCCAGCACTGACCAGGGGGGTTTCACTCGCAACACGATGTGAAGTGAGTGTTGCTAGGTAATAGATCGCTTCAACGATATTGGTTTTACCTTGACCATTGGCACCAATGAGAACATTAACTCCTGGAACGAATTCAATGAGTGCCTCGTTGTAGGAGCGAAAACCGTCAAGATGAAGGGCTTGCACCCACATGCGTCAGCCCGTCAAACGTACGGGCATCAACAGATAGCGATAGTCCGCTTGTGTGTCGGTATTTTCATTGGTCATCCCGGTAATTACTGCAGGCTTTGTTGCCAACGTAAATGAGAATCGGGCTTTTGGTGCGTTAATTGCATTAAGTCCATCAAGTAAATAACCAGGATTAAAAGCAATCTCAATAGGGTCACCATCAACTTCTGCTTCGAGCACTTCAGTTGCTTGGGCGTCATCACCTGAACCAGCCCGCATATTGATTTCACCATTAGCAAAGTTCATCCGGATTGGGGTACTACGTTCAGCAACGAGGGCAACACGTTTCACCGCATTGATCAATTCAGTAGTGTCAACAATCGCCGTTGTTGAACTCTCATTAGGAAGTAGGGATCGGTATTTAGGAAACTCCCCGTCAAGTAGGCGCGTGGTTGTACGCATACCTTCTGCTTCGAAACCAATAAGTTTTTCACCATCAGGTGCAATCGCTAATTCAATAACTTTTGCCGAACCCATGCTTTTAGCGGCGTCAGCTAAAATCCGAGCTGGAATCAACGTATTAAGTTCAAGAGAAGTTTTTGTGGGTGACCATGGGAACGTGCGAACTGCTAACCGGTACCGATCAGTTGCCGCCAAGGTGATATTAGATCCATCAATTTCCATCCGGATCCCGGTGAGCACGGGGATCGTGTCGTCTTTGCCAGCGGCAATTGCCACCTGTACTACTGCTTCAGCGAATACATCACCGTCAACGTTTCCTGCAGTGGTTGGCATATCAGGTAATGCTGGGTAATCCTCAACGGGAAGTGTTGGCAGCGTAAATGAACTACGACCACATTCGATTGACACTCGATTGCCATCTAATTTAAGGACAACCGGTGCGCCTGGAAGTGCCTTCGTAATATCAGCTAAAAGTCGACCTGAGACCAAGACTCTACCTGGCTCAATAACGTCAACAACAACTTGCACACGTGCTGAAATTTCGTAATCAAAACTTGACAGGGTCAACGAGTCTTGTTCAGCAATCAACATAACCCCGGAGAGAACTGGCATGGACGGACGTGATGGCAGGGTTCGCGCAGCCCACGTAACAGCTTGCGCCAACGTGTCGCGTTCAACTCGGATGTGCATTTTCCGTGCCCCTGTCTAAAAATAAGTAATTAAGCAAAGGCTTAGTGTGCCCTATCGTCAAATTTTTTGTAAGAGCAACCATGAGCGTTGTGGATTTCCTTGACATAGAGGTAACCCACTTGTCAGCAGGTAAAGTCTTTATGAGTAGTTATAGAATTTCATTATTTATATAGGTAGTAGTAGTCATAGGTCCTGTGGACACTGGGGATAACCTAGGAATGTCGGCGAATTTATGCGTGTTGGGTGAGGAACTACTTGTGGATATTTAAGGCAAGATTGTGAAAGTTTGTGGATGAACTTCGTTTATGAACCCACTATCCCCAACGGTAGTCCTGGTTATCCACAAGTGTTGGAATTTTTGGACCATTAAGTGGCATCTATCCACAGGCTGTAAACAGGTGGGGAAATTTGTACATGTTTCGTTCATCTAGAGACTTATCAACATGTTTATCCACAATCATTATCCACAACTGTTGATAATGTGGGGATGAATGATAGTTCTGGGATGTATGTGGCTGGTGATTACATTGGGCGAGGCTGAGATTTAATTCGGCTAGTGAGGTCGGTGACCTGGTTGTACAAGCTGCGTTTCTCTGCCATAAGTTCCCGGATTTTACGATCAGCATGCATAACGGTTGTGTGATCGCGACCACCAAATGCTTGACCAATTTTTGGGAGAGATAAATCAGTGAGTTCACGGCACAGGTACATCGAGATCTGCCGGGCGGTGACCAAGGTTCGACTACGGCTGGCGCCACAGAGCTCCTCAATACTGACCCCAAAGTAGGAGGCACAGGCACCCATGATTTGAGCGGCGGTGATTTCCGGGCCGACATCAGATGGTAGAAGGTCTTTCAGGACCGCTTCAGTGATTGCTAGATCAACCGGTTGTTGATTTAACGAGGCAAATGCAGTAACCCGGATGAGGGCACCCTCAAGCTCACGAATATTGGTTGAAATCTTTGAGGCAATGTATTCGAGAACTTCCGGGGGAGCAACCAATCTTTGTTGGGTGCTCTTCTTGCGAAGAATCGCAATTCGGGTTTCAAGGTCGGGTGGTTGAACGTCAGTGATCAAACCCCACTCAAAGCGTGAACGCATCCGGTCTTCAAAGTCAGGGAGTTGTTTTGGTGGTAGGTCACTTGTAATCACGATTTGCTTATTTGCATTATGTAAAGTGTTGAAAGTGTGGAAAAACTCTTCCTGTGTCTGCACTTTTCCACTGAGGAACTGAATGTCGTCAACTAATAAAACATCAATATCTCGGTAGCGACGTTGGAAACTAGCCGCCTTGTCGTCACGGATGCTGTTGATGAATTCATTGGTGAATTCCTCGGAACTGATGTAGCGAACATGGGTTCCCTTAAACAAAGTCTTGGTGTAATGTCCAATAGCGTGAAGTAAATGGGTCTTACCAAGTCCCGATCCTCCATAGATAAAAAGTGGGTTATACGCCTTCGCTGGTTGCTCAGCCACCGCGACAGCTGCCGCATGGGCGAACCGGTTACTTGTACCAATGACGAAAGTGTCAAATGTGTACTTGTCGTTGAGTCGACCGAACTCTTCTTTATTACTCGGGGACCCCATTCCAGGTCTATCGAAATTCCCCTCACGGATATTGCCTCGGCTGGGCTGGAATACCGGCTCTTCATTTGCATAGGTGGAGTCGGCGACTTCGTCGGTCAAATCCGCATCAAGGGTTGGGGCAATTGAAGGGTCAACTGTTACCGCAAGGCGAATATTTCGGCCCACAATCTGACTCAGGGCGCTACTCACCAACGGGCGCAGTCGGGTCTCCAGGACGTCTTTGGTGAATTCATTGGGGGCCGCGATCAGGACGGTGTCTTCAACCAACCCCAATGGGCGGGTCAGGGAGACGAATGCTTTTTGCTGAGGGCTTAAGGTTCCATCAGAGAGTGAGTTCAAAGCCGCATTCCACATTGCCGTGAGTTCACTATCCCCAGCCATTTTACCTCAACATTCCGAACTTTCCAGATTTTGTCCACATGCTTATCCACAGGTGTGGATGACGGTTGCAACCCTACAACCATCGTGCCGGGTTTGACAAGGTGATGCGTGTCTTTACTTAAGATTCTGTAGTTCGGTAGTATGGGTGTCACGGAACTACACCCGTTCGTGGGGTTGGGTTTGACCAGGATAAAGCTATGGCGTAGCCTGTGGGGGCTAATCACTCTGGCAACAGGGTTGAAGTAACACCTCAAGGAGAATCATGAAGCGCACATTCCAGCCCAACACTCGTCGGCGGGCAAAGACCCACGGCTTCCGGCTACGGATGAGCACGCGTGCCGGCCGCAGCATCCTCGCTACTCGCCGTGCTAAAGGCCGCACCCGCCTTTCTGCTTAGTGAGTCCAAGTCCTTTCTTTGGACTCTTATGTAAAGGTTGTTCATGTTGGCAGCCCAGCACCGTATGCGAAGTTCACGTGATTTTCAGTTTGTGCGCCGCAACGGCAAAAAAGTAGTTTTACCAGGTGTAGTAATGCATATTTACGTGGGAATGTATGGGGATTCACCCACTCGAGTTGGTCTTACGGTGGGTAAAGACTGTGGAAATTCGGTTGAACGTCACCGCGTGAGTCGCAGAATCCGCGCCGCAATCAAACCCGTAGTCGAATTTCTACCAGTTGGCACAGGCCTAGTAATCAAATCCCTCCCCCAGATTCACAACCTGGAACTTGATTCTGACCTGTTTACCAAATCACTGCTGACAAAGGTTAATCGATGAGCCTGTTGCGGAAATTAGGTAATGGCGTCCTTTGGGTCTGGGATCACAGTATTGGTTGGGTGGTCCGCCTGGTGTTCCTGTCCGCTATCCGCGGATACCAACTACTGATTTCTCCATTCATCCCACCCAGTTGTCGCTTCCACCCAAGTTGCTCAACGTACGCTTTAGGGAGCATCCGTGTTCACGGATCTGCCAAGGGCTTAGCCTTAGCCACGGTTCGCCTAATACGGTGCAACCCTTGGAATGAAGGTGGCTTAAATCCAGTGCCCGAAAAAGGTCGCTGGTTACCGGATATTTATCCGGATGGTCGCCCACGAATAAATGCGGACGGAGAACATGTTCATTCTTGATTGGCTGCGTATTGCAGTCAGCTGGGTCCTAGTTCAGTTCCATACATTGCTCAGCCATGTAATGGATCCCAGCAGTGGTTGGACGTGGGCATTCTCCATTGTTGGACTCGTCATCGTTATTCGTATTTTGTTGATTCCGTTGTTTGTGAAGCAAATTAAGGCGCAGAGGAATCTGCAAATTATTCAGCCACAGATGAAAGAGATTCAAAAAAAATACGCTGGGGATAAAGAGCGTCAGTCCCAAGAAATGATGAAGCTCTACAAGGAAACTGGTACGAATCCACTTGCGTCATGCCTGCCAATTCTGTTGCAAGCGCCCATATTTTTTGCACTGTTTAGCACTTTACAAGGTATTGCAATGCTGCGCCCGGAAGGTGTTTTCAACTGGGAGAAATATGCACCACTGTTGCAGAATGCACATGATGCTTCTATCTGGGGTGTTCCCCTGTATGGAACTTTTCTGAACGCCGGGGAAGTTGCCGTTGATGGATTCAGCCCGACAGCAACGAAAATTCTTGCAAGTGTTCTGATCGTTTTAATGAGTTCAACTACATTCTTAACGCAGCGTCAGCTGATTGTGAAAAACACCGCGCCAGGTAACCCGATGGTGCGTCAGCAGAAAATTCTTCTTTATGTATTCCCCATTGTTTTCGCCGTCGGTGGCGTTAACTTCCCGATTGGTGTTTTGATCTACTGGTTCACCACCAACTTGTGGACCATGGGACAGCAGTTCTGGGTTATTCGCAACAATCCCCAACCAGGTACCCCGGCATTTGAGGCTCTGGAATCCCGTAAGGCGGCGAAAGTGGCCCGCAAAGGTGGGATAGTGAATGACGTGGTAGTTACCGACATAGTGTCGGTAACCCCGGAGCGGGTCCAACCCAAACGCACTTCAAAAAGCAAGAGAAGTCCGAACAAAAAGAAAAAATAACCTGTGGGTCGAATTTTCGGCCGCGTGACGAACACAATGAACCTAGAGAGTGAGTACGTCCATGAGTGAAGTAACCGCAACTGATGCTAAGCAATTAGACCAAGAAGGCGACACCGCCGCCGACTACCTCGAGGGCCTACTTGATATTTGCGACCTTGATGGCGATATTGATATCGAGGTAGATGGCAGTCGGGCCCGCGTTTCAATCGTTGAAGTGGAGAAAGGTGAACTGTCCCATTTAATCGGTGCTGACGGTGAAGTACTTCAATCACTACAAGAACTCGCCCGCCTTGCCGCCGCTCGTGAGACCGGTGAGCGCTCACGACTCATGCTTGATATCGCGGGCTACCGGGGTAAACAAAAAGTAGTCCTGGAAGAGGCAGCCAAGACCGCATGTGGCCAGGCGGAGCGGACGTCAGCCCCAGTTCGGATGGCTCCGATGAATCCTTATGAGCGTAAAGTTGTCCATGACATTGTGGCAACGCTAGGTCTAGCCAGTGAATCCGAAGGCGATGAACCCAATCGCCGCGTGGTCATTCGAGTTTCGTAGCGCATGGTTTCCCGTGAAACATCGGGGGAATTGCCTCCTTGGCTCAGCCCAGCCAAGGGGCAGTTAGAACGATACCAAGAAATTTTGGCCGGTCCTGGCCTCGAGCGTGGGCTGATGGGTCCACGGGAAATGCCCCGACTCTGGGTCCGTCACATTCTTAACTGCGCCGTGGTGGCCGAGCCTGAATTAGGCCTGATCCCTACCGGTGCCCTCGTGGCTGATGTTGGTTCAGGGGCCGGGTTCCCCGGCTTGGTGTGGGCGATCACTCGACCCGATCTGACCATGATTCTGATTGAGCCGCTCCTACGAAGGGCCACATTTCTCACCGAGGCCGTAATTGACCTAGGGTTAACTGACCGGGTCACCGTGCTTCGGGCCCGCGCTGAAAAAGTGGTAGCAACCCCAAATTGGACCGGCGTTGATATTGTCACTGCGCGAGCAGTCGCCCCCATGGAGCGACTGCTCGGCTGGACCATGCCGCTACTCAAACCCATTGGCGACCTGCTGGCCCTTAAAGGATCCAGCGCCCAAACCGAGATCGATGGGGCCAGGGAAGTGTTTGGCACATACAAGATCACTGAAATTGCAGTGCTGACATGTGGTGCTGGAGTGGTCGAACCCGAGACCACCGTGGTGCGAGCCCGACGTACAGGTATCTAAGTAAATAGGACACAATGACCCCCGTGCCACAGCAATCAAACCCAAATGAAAAACCTTCAGGCCTTGGCTGGCCGACCAATGTTTCCCGTGAAACATTGACCATCAAAACCGATGAAATTGGGAAAATGACCGGCTTGGGGTGGCCCACGTGACCCGGATAATCACTATTGCAAACCAAAAAGGTGGAGTGGGGAAAACCACCACGACCGTAAATATCGCAGCTGCCATGGCCCAGGCAGGTAAGAGTGTTCTCGTAATTGACCTGGATCCCCAAGGAAATGCCACCACAGCCCTTGGAATCGACCACACCGAGGGCACTCCAGGAATTTACGATGTACTGATGGGGGAGAGCACCCTCGCCGAGGTAATTAACCCCTGCCCAGACATCCCCGACCTCTTTGGGATCGCGGCGACAATCGATCTGGCCGGTGCTGAAGTAGAGCTCGTATCCACCCCGAACCGGGAGCATCGCTTGCGTGAAGAGATTGACACGTTATTGACCACCCACAACTTTGACTACATTTTCTTCGACAGCCCACCAAGCCTAGGTCTACTTACCCTTAATGGTTTGGTTGCTGCTCGCGAAGTACTCCTGCCCATCCAATGCGAGTACTACGCCTTAGAAGGTCTTTCCCAGCTCTTGAAAACCGTGGACATGATCAAAGCGCATCTCAATCCAGAACTTGAAGTTACCGCAATAATTTTAACCATGTATGACGGACGCACCAGGCTAGCCAGCCAGGTCGCTGATGAAGTGCGCGGTCACTTCGGAGCACGGGTACTGGAAACGATCATCCCGCGAAATGTGCGAGTGTCAGAGGCGCCCTCCTACGGTCAAACAGTATTGACCTACGACCCAGCGTCATCCGGCGCGATTTCCTATCGGGAGGCCGCCGCCCAACTCGACAACATCCAATAATAATACACAGGTTATCAACAGTTTATCCACAAATAGGAGTCATAATGGCAGCAGTACCACGCGGACTGGGTAAAGGTTTAGGAGCGCTCATTCCTACCGAAGCACCAGCACCCAAGGCTGCCGTATCGGAAAATCCGCGGGCAAATCCGCGGGCAACGGCAGATCAACAGGGTAAAGAGCCGGAGAGCGTTGTGAGCTACCTCGAACTACCCATTGACTCAATTGCACCCAATCCGGTCCAGCCACGCACCGTCTTTGACCAAGAAGCACTTGATGAACTCGTGTTTTCAATAAAAACAATCGGGCTACTGCAACCAATTGTGGTGCGCAAATCAAAAACTGGTTCCTATGAACTCATTGCTGGTGAGCGCCGATTACGCGCCAGCAAGCTGGCAGGTATTGAAAATATTCCCGCAATTATTCGCCACACCGAAGACTCAAACATGTTGCGTGATGCACTGCTGGAAAACTTGCACCGATCAAATCTCAATGCATTAGAAGAAGCGGCCGCCTATTCCCAGATGCTCTCTGACTTTGATTGCACCCAGGAAGAGTTAGCCAAACGTATTGGACGTTCTCGCCCGCAAGTAACGAACACCATCAGGCTTTTGAAACTACCAATAAGTGTGCAGCGATACGTCGCGGCCGGGGTACTCAGCGCCGGTCATGCGCGTGCGCTCTTGAGTTTGGACTCACCTGAGGCAATGGATCAAATGTCCGCCCGAATTATCAAAGAAGGTTTAAGTGTTCGTAGTGTTGAAGAAATCATTGCGATATCAGCGCCAAGTGGGAAATCCTCTGGCAAAGGTGACAAGCCAGGCAAGAAAAAGGGGCGATCGGAAGAACTCGAAGAAGCAGTCCGGGTGCTTGGAGAACGTATATCGGATGCAACAGATACCCGAGTGAAACTCGACGGGTTTGCTAAAAAGAATTCACAAGGGAAAATTGTGATTGAGTGCGCGGATATTTCTGATGCCCGGCGCATTACCGAACTTCTTGATGTCCGTTAACGAGATCGATTCAGCAAGATCTTATTAGTTCGCCCGCTCAACTGCTTGCGCGGCGAGATCGGCAAAGACAGCTCCAACTTTTAATCCCGCGGCTTCAATTGCTTGGGGAACCAGTGATGTTTCGGTCATACCGGGTGAGACATTGACTTCAAGGAACCAGATAGCTCCACTGGGATCAACAATCAAATCGGTGCGCGAAATGTCACGTAGACCAAGGGACTCATGAACGACAACCGCGTAGGCGCATACGTGCTCAATGACTTTTGCATCAAGACGCGAAGGAACGAAAAATTCAGTGGCGCCAGCGGTGTAGCGGGCATCAAAGTCGTAGACGCCACTCACCGGCACAATCTCAACCGGTGGTAAAGCTTGCACTCTCCCTCCGATTTCAATCACGCTCACTGCAAGCTCAGTACCACTCACACCACGTTGCAGCATGACTCGATCACCGTAACCGAATGCATCAACCAGAGCAGGCGCCACCTGCTCTGCCGTGTTACACAGTCGAACACCCAATGCTGACCCACCACTTATTGGCTTAACAACAAGTGGAAGACCAATGCCGGTAATGACACTTTCTAGAATCCGAGGTGCCCCCATTTCACGAAAAAAACTCTGGGGGAAGGCTACAAATTTTGGAGCGCTTCCGCGGGGAACCAAGCCCGCCGCGATCCCTTTGTCAAAGGCTCGTGCTGCACTCGCGGCACTACTGCCAACATAGGGAATCCCCTTTAGTTCCAACACGGATCGCAGGGTTGCATCTTCACCGATTGCCCCATGAATGAGTGGAATCACAACATCAAATGAATCTGGACTCAGTGAACTTGTACCCAGTGAATCAAGGAACTCACCGTTAAGGTCAACTTCAATAATCTCTGAATCGGGCATCGACTCTCGAAGTGCCTCGGCGACCCGTCGCCCCGAACGTAGAGAAACATCACGTTCAGCATTAAGGCCACCAGAAAGAATTGCTACACGCATGTTTTCCCTTACATCAAATCTGAATTGGGATTAAGAGTTGGCGTTGCACCGGTATGTGCATCCTGCCCATTTTTTACGCCGAAAGTATTGACAAGATCAAGCTCGGCCTCAATCACTCCAGCGAGACGGCGCACACCTTCTTCGATGCGAGATGGCTCTGGATAGCAGTAGGACAGGCGCAGATTGTGGGCTCCCTGTCCATCGGCATAAAAGCCAGTTCCGGGGACGTAGGCCACCAGGGAACTAATGGCCCGTGGCAACATGGTCGTTGCATTCAAAGATTGTGGCAAGGTCACCCAGGAGTAGAAACCACCTTGGGGCACTGTCCAGGTTGTTCCCGCTGGCATCAAGGCCTGCATTGACCGAAGCAGTGCATCACGTCGCTCGCGATACAACTCCTGGAAAACTTTGATCTGTTGCTGCCACGGTTGCTCGGCCAAATAGCGGGACACGGTCAATTGCGAGAAATTACTCGGACACAGCGTTGCAGCCTCAGCGGCCAAAACCAACTTCTCACGAACACCATGCGGGGCAATAACCCAACCCACCCGCAAACCAGATGCAATAATTTTAGAAAACGACCCAAGGTAAATCACGCCTTGGTCATCAAGGGAACGAATCGCTTGAGGTGGTTCACCTTCAAAGCCCAATAACCCATACGGATCATCTTCAAGAATTGGAACGCGAAATTCTTGAGCAATTGCAAGAATTTCCTTACGCCGCTCAAAACTTTGGGTTAAACCAGCAGGGTTGTGAAATGAGGGGATCGTGTAAATGAATTTAACTCGCGAATTATTTGCCCGCGCCGCAACTAATGCCTCCCGTAGGGCTTGTGGATTCAAACCCTGGTGATCCATTGCGACATGAACAACATTGCACTGATAACTGCGGAACACCCCAAGCGCGCCAACATAGGAAGGTGATTCAACAAGAACCGTATCCCCTGGATCACAAAAAATCTTTGTCACCAAATCAAGCCCCATTTGCGAACCGGCGGTGACAACAACGTCGTCCGGGTGGGAGCGAACACCAACTAAACCTGATATTTCAAGTATCTGCTCCCGCAAGGTTTGATCACCCTGGCCTGAGCCGTACTGCAAGGCAACAGCGCCTTGCTCACGAACAACCCGGGCGGCAATATCAGCGAAACGATCTGAATCAAGGGCAGACACATAGGGCATCCCGCCGGCAAGGGAGACAACTTCAGGCCGGGAGGCAACAGAGAACAGTGCGCGAATAGCTGAGGCGGTTAAACCCTGCGCCCGCTGGGCGTAGGAATCAACCCACGGGTCCATCCGGTTACCGACCATGCGCCACAGCGTAGTGCGTGCAACTGATTTGGATAAATCAGGAGTTACGCCTGTTACTCGAGTAACCTCCCGGGTTAAGTCAAGGGATTAATAACACGTGTGTAGTTTGTCCCCAGATGGGGATAGGCTGTGCATAAGTGTCAAAACCCTCATGGCTTGTCCACAATTTTTTGGTGAATCTGATAACGCATGTGATCAGTGGGGCAGGAATTACTTCCAGCGAGTAGCTAAACCAAAGCCAACCATGATGAAAGCAAAGCCAATACCCACATTCACCAGGGCGTTGAGGTCCCCACCAATGGAGTTCATGCCGGGTATGTCAGGGCCAGCAATGTAGAAAACCACCAGGTAGGTCAGGCCAATAACAAATGAGGCGACCATGGTCGGCGCGAGCCACGCGGGGGATCCAAATCGTGTGACCTTACGCTCACCCATTTTCTGTTCGGGTGTGTAGGCGTTCTTCTTACGTCGCTTGGACTCTGGCACCGGACTCTCCCTAAGGTCAATTCTCGTTCAGTTATTCTGATTCATACGTGCTCGTGGTGTTGGGTAACCATAGCCTGCCATACTCCACCTCGTGGGCCCACCGCGAATCCTCGTGATTGATAACTACGACTCGTTCGTGTTCAATCTTGTCCAATATTTGGCCCAATTAGGCGCCGAAGTCACCGTGAAACGCAATCGCGATGTCACCCTGGAAGAAGCGATTTCCTATGACGGCATCTTGATTTCACCAGGCCCAGGCACCCCACAGGATGCCGGCGTATGTTTAGAAATTGTGCAGGGAGCACATGGACGGGTCCCCATTTTCGGGGTATGTCTAGGACACCAAGTGATCGCTGAAGCATTCGGTGGTGTGATTAGTCGGGCACCGGAACTCTTACACGGGAAAACTTCACAGATTTCACACTCGGGCAAAAACGTGATGAGCACACTGCCTGACAACTTTACGGCCACCCGCTACCACTCACTAGCACTCGACCCGGACACAGTTCCCGACGTACTCGACGTAACAGCAGTTTCCGAAACCGGGGTGATTATGGGTCTTAAGCACACGTCACTCCCGATTGAAGGCGTGCAATTTCACCCTGAATCTGTGCTCACCGAAGGTGGACACGAAATGCTCGCCAACTGGCTGGTCGACTGCGGCTTCCCGGAAGCGCGCGAAAAACTCGCCAACATTCCTCCAGTCACAATTGGTGCGTAACACGTCACGCGCAACCACGCCGGTCCAAATATTTACGGTGCAGCGGTGACGCTTGGAACCGGAACATCCGTTGGTTCAGGAACCGGCGTTGGCGTTGGCGTTGGATCGGGGACCGGCGTTGGCGTTGGTGTTGGGGTTGGTGTCGGGACCGGCGTTGGCTCAGGAGCAGCGATCGCAACCGTTATTGTCACCAGCGAGCCGCGAGCCAATTGAGTTCCTGGCTGCGGTGATTGGGCGAGAACCAGTCCAGGGGATGAAATCGAAGACTCCTGTTCCACTACCTGCACCTCAAAACCTGCTTGAGCCAAGTCACTTCGCGCTTGTGCCTCAGTTGCACCGGTGACATCAGGCACTTCAACTAAACCGGATGACACCACGATGTCAACGGAACTACCCGCCGCAACCTGGGTTCCTTCACCTGGATCTTGTTCAAGGACGTAACCACCAGGTTGATTTGAATCACCTTCAGTAATTGCGCCAAGCACCAAACCGAAATCAGAGAGAGCTATCCGGACGTCGTCAAGGGAGGTAAGTCCAACAAGCTGCGGAACAGTTGACTGCTCACGACCAGTTGAAACAGTCACGTTAACCGCTTGCCCTTGCTCGATTGCTTCACCAGCCGCTGGCTGCTGCGCAATAATCGTTCCCTCGGGTCGCTCGGAAATTTCCGGGGTTTGTGCGCCAATCCGTAATTCATATTCAGCCAAAGTCTCCGCGGCCCGCTCAATACTCAGTCCGTCAAGACTAGGAACGGCGACAACATTGCCACCGTCACTTCCGACTAGGAATCGACCAATGACAACGGCACCAATAATTGCCGCGCTAATAGCAATAAGTGAAAGGATCCAAAACACCGCACTGCTTCGACCTTTTCGACCACCGCCAGTTCCTATTTGGTTTTCGGTGCTAATTCCCGATGCATTCAGTGGTGTCATCACGGCCGTCTGGTCGGCAACAATCGTTGGTACTGCCGCAGTTACTGGAGATCCGGCGATTGCTCGCTCCACGTCCGCGCGGAAATCACTTGCGCTTTGGTAGCGGTCATCAGCGCGTTTTGCAAGTGCGCGCATCACGACAGCATCAATTTCAGCGGAAATCCCGGGATCAATTGTTGAAGGGATCGCTGGCATTTCACTCACGTGCTGATAGGCAATTGCCACAGCGGAGTCCCCGGTGAAGGGTGCCTTACCGGTGAGTAACTCAAAAAGAACCACACCGGTTGAATACAAATCACTTCGCGCGTCAACAACTTCACCACGGGCCTGCTCGGGGGAGAGGTACTGCGCGGTTCCCATAACGGCTGATGCGGAAGTCATGGTTGAAGAAACGTCGTTGATCGCGCGTGCAATGCCGAAGTCCATCACCTTTACGTCGCCGGTACGGGTCAACATGACGTTTGCGGGCTTAATGTCGCGGTGCACAATTCCGTGCCTGTGCGAATAATCAAGGGCTGCAAGAATTCCGGCGGTAATTTCAAGTGCGCGCTCAGGCAGAAGGCGGCGGCCACTAGCAACGATTTGCCGCAAGGTCATGCCGTCGACAAA
>JBDNFH010000050.1:0-3217 GCA_041689915.1 Candidatus Nanopelagicales bacterium
AGTTGCTCGCGAACAATGTCGATCCCCGTAACCAATTCAGTCACTCCATGTTCAACTTGGACCCGGGTATTCATTTCGATAAAGTAGAAACTCTGATCTTGAGCCACCAAGAATTCCACGGTGCCGACAGATTCGTAATCGACTGCATCGGCTAATCGAAGGGCCGCATCTGCTAACTGAGCGAGCGTTATTTCATTTACAGATGATGATGGTGCTTCCTCTACAACTTTTTGGCGACGACGTTGCAATGAACAATCACGTTCATAAAGATGAATACTGTTACCAAATCCATCACAAATAATTTGCACTTCTACGTGTCGAGCACCTGTTAAGAGTTTTTCCAGATACAGACTGTCATCGCCAAAGGCTGCACCCACTTCCGCACGTGCCTGATCGAAATTCACAGACAGAGAATCCGCATTCGTGATCGGACGGATACCTCTGCCCCCACCTCCCGCATTGGCCTTAAGAAGTAGTGGGTAACCCAGAACATCTGCTTGCGCTAATGCATCATCGAGGGATGCGAGAACACCCGATCTGGGTAGCGTTGGGACGCCTGCCTGTGTCGCCACAGCCAGTGCTGAGGACTTGTCACCCATTAAACCGATACACCGCGGTGGTGGCCCAATCCAAATGAGGTCCGCAGCGATCACTGACGCCGCAAATTCTTCATTTTCGGCCAGAAATCCATATCCGGGATGAACGGAAGTCGCACCACAATCAAGTGCCGCCTGCACCACGGCCTCCCGGTTCAGATAACTCTTGGCAGCCGGTGGGGGTCCAATACAGATCGCAGAATCTGCTTGCCGAACCCATCGACTATCTCGATCAGCTTCAGAAAATGCCGCAACCGCTTCATAGCCGAGTTCCTGACATGCCCGAATTACTCGAGACGCAATTTCGCCTCGATTCGCAATAAGGACTCTGGCTTTCGTCATGACGTAGGCTCAATCTTCGCAATGGTGGAACCCATGGCAATGGCGTCACCGTCTTCCACACAAAACTCAACAATTCGCCCACCAACTGGCGAGTGAACTTCATGGAACATCTTCATCACTTCAACCAATGCGATTACGTCTCCTTCGACTATCACTTGCCCAGGTTCGGCTAAGGGTGCTGAGCCAGGATCAGCACGTCGATAGAAGACTCCAGGAAATGGGGCAGCGATTTCTTGGATTTCAGGCATAGTTCCTCCAATGTAGATGTAAATTACTTAACTGGATCAATCATTTGTTCGAGGCTTTGAAGTCTCTCGCGTCGCTCGGCGCGCAATCCAAGCGCGACGTCCATGCTGACGGACTGGAAGGCAACGGACTCCGGAAATTTCATCTGGGCAAGGATGTCGAGGTCAACGGAAATTACAGCCGCCAATGTGGCATAGCCTCCGCCAGTTACTGCATCGCGCATGAGGCAGATCAGTTCGGAACCACTAGGGGCCTGTAATGAACCGACCGGGTATCCGAGATTTACCACATTGCTTGGATCTGACCCAGCTCCAAACGGCTGTTCCCTTTCAACGAAACTCAATTGGTGGCCAGTCAGACGATATCCGGTGCGATTTGCTTCTGTTGAGACTGAAAATGGCTCGGAAGTTAGCAAGTTTTGTGATTCTTCATCCAGCAAGTAGTTGCACAACCCGGGCACTATCCGAATGGTGTTATGTGTGGACGGAAATATTCGCAGATGGTCGGGGACCTCAAAACCGATTTTGCTTGCCCTCGAGCGACCGTCTGCACATACTTCAAGTACGTCACCCGATTTGAGCACTCTTCCTTCAAATCCGCCCAAATGCGATGCAACATATGTTGATCTGCTTCCCATTACCGACGGTACGTCAATGCCACCTGAGATCGCAATGTAGTTGCGGACTCCCGCAGATACGGCTTTAAAGGCAAGGACCTGTCCTTTTTTAACCTCCACTGCAGTCCATAGTGGGATTTCGGTTCCATCAATTGTGATCTCTACCGTTGCTCCGGTGACCGCCAAGCACCCATCACGTTCAAACTCAAGTGTTGGCCCAACAAAAGTTGTCTCCAGAACTGCAGCGTCAATCGGATTGCCGACCAAGATATTCGACACATCGCTCGAATACTGATCCATGGATCCCGATGGCGGGAAACCCACACCGTAGAAACCAAATCGTCCACGATCTTGGACCGTTGAATATAAGCCAGGTTGAACTACTCTGATCATGGTAAGGTCGCCATCAATGTTTGGGAATACCCTATCGGGTTTTCACGAAATTTCGATAAATCAAATTCGACCATACCGATTCGATACATGTACGTACCCGCTTCCACTTGGGCCCGGATATCTTCATATTCGGCCATCTCAATAGGCCGGTATCGAAAAATATCCCCACCCTTGGGGAGAACGATGTTCACTTCAAAAGGGCCAAATGGTTTTTTTGCTTCATATACGGGGACCGCTGAACGACCGATAAGCTGAAATCCGCCGGCACCTTGAACAGGATAAATAGTGCTAAAGGCCCCACCAAAACCAAGGGCACGATCAGGAGTGTCTGTCCTGGGTCGAACGTACTTTGGAGCCTGCAATTGAAATTCTGATGACACAAGTTGGTAACACTCAGCATTGCCCGGCATAAAGCCCATGAAGGTTGCAATGTGGAGTCGCGATGAATGCGCGTCAATAAATTCCGACGGCGATGTGAAGCCATTTATTCGAGCGGAATATTCCAGATCGGTGGAAGTCGGATCCTGATGCCTATCTCGAAATCGCATGAGAACTTCATGGGACCAAGGATCTTGATAGAGAATCGGCATTTCAATGATTCGGCTATCAATTGTAAGTTTCGAATCCTGGGCCTTCTGCTTGTGGATCTCTTCCAATATGGGCAGAACGTCGCGAGGGTCTCTCACATCTGGATCAACGCGCAACATGTACGAAACGTGCGCGGGACAAATATCTGTAACTCCTGAAATATCAGCAGCTTCTATAGCGTCGGTGAGTGCGATAACACGAAGGGTTGCTTCAAGGTCCATATCAGTGGCAACCTCAACAAAAATATATTCGTCACCGCCGAAGCTCGCCCGCGCTCCATCTATAAATTTTGTGTAGGTATTCATTGGCCACCGTGTGCAGCGCGCTCGAGTGCCATGGGTCGAATCTCAACGCCTGCCTTTTCTAAGTGCAAGCGCACACCCTTGGCCACCTCTACTGCATTTGGCCGATCACCGTGAACACAAATTGATTCAGC